>NZ_JBTUOC010000063.1:0-15914 GCF_058345725.1 Simiduia sp.
CGTCACCGATTACTACCCCGCCGACCCACAGGTGGTGATCGGCCAAATTCACGCCAAGGATTCCTCTAAAGCGTTGGTTAAACTGCAATGGGATGGCCCCACAGCACCGGTTCGGGCCATCATCAATAAACACCCGGTTGACGGCAACCCCTTTAGCCTGACATTTTCAACGCCCGGCACCGCGCCCTTTGACTACCAACTGTCGCTGTCTGGAGATCTGCTTAGCATTACCGTGGCGGGTCAAACGCAACAAGTCGCCTTTGGCAGCGATGCTTTGAGCGGCGATTGGCGGGCGCATAGCTATTATTTCAAAGCCGGAAATTACGCGCAGGCGCCCATTGGCTCGGCAGGTCAATTTGTGGTGGACATTTACGCCTTATCGGTGAACCATTCAACCGAATAACTCGCTAGAGAAAGGCATGTTGCGCGCGAGTGCGACTGAACAAACCGCGCGCTTACGCGACGCCTAAGCGCGCGACCAATCCATTCACAGACACCTACACAGCCGAAGCAGACTCGAGCGCACGACCATAGAACTATTCCAATTCCATCTCAAAACTCACTAGCGCCCACCCCAAGCCGGTCTTCACCAATGCGGCGCCGCCGCAGTTTTTCGCGTGCACTCACTGACCGTTCGCCAACCTACATTACTAGCTAGCACCGTGCCACCAGCCGGCGGTTGGTTTTCCGCAGCTCAGATATTTGTGCGCGTACCACACACAAATGTCTGAGCCGCGCTACCACCGGAGCACATTAGTTTTCGATCTTACGCAAGCCCAGCCAACGGCTCGCTTTGTTTTACAGGCCGATACCCACGCGTTCAGAGCCAATCGACAGGCAAAAAAAAGCGCCATCCTTTCGGTATGGCGCGAAGGTGCAAATCAGAATGTAGAGCTACTTCCTAGCGATGCGGTAGCTCACAAAATCCGAGCGCACGCGAGGGAATCAGTCGTGCTGTACATCAATTTCATAAAAAGTCACCGAGGCGTAATCAGGCTGCTGTGTACCGGTGTTGTTCTGGTTGTACAGCCCCGCCTTAAAGTACATCCAATCGTTGTCGTAGAAGCTGCCAATGGTAATGGCATTGGTATCACTGCTGTTGCTGATCAGCGTTTTCGAACGGGTTTTGGTGTAGGCAATGGAGTCGGCAGTAGTGTAGGTTTTACCGTCGTAGGTCACATCTACCGTCAGCTGGTTACCTACCAGCTTAATCACGTAACTCCACTCGGCGCCGAGCGGGATACCGTTTTCTGGTTCGGTCACGCTGCTTTCACCTGGGCCTGTGTCATTTTTATCGGTAAAGCCAATCACGTTAATGCGATCGACGGGACTGCCGCTTGATCCGTCCACGGTGAAAAATACCGAGCCTTTGCTGTGATTGGGCAGCTTGCGGTAATAGATTTTCACCGGCTCGTGGTCGGAGGCGTGAATTTGTCCCACCACAATGCGGCCAATTTGGTCATTTTTCGTTCCGTCAACCGATACCGCGTTCACCTTCAGGCGTGCGCGCAAGGTGCCATTTACGCCACCGGCCTTCTCCTGATTACTCGCAGAAGCGCGGCTGGTGACCCAATTGTTTTTACTGAGCTCACCCACGTTGGGGCTGCTGTCGCGGTACTCGGTGATTAACTCCCGCAATTCGCTGCGCACAAAACTGGAATTGGTGGAGGTACTGCCAATATTTGGTGCGTAGAAAGTGGGGCAACCGTTGGCGTCCCAGGTTAAATCGGGCGCATGGGGTTTACGATCCACCAGATCTTGGATGTCGGACTGGCTGTTGCGCGAAACACCATCGGAATAGGTGATGCCCCAGATAGACATATCCATGCCCGAGCAATCTGCTGTGGGGGGCGGTGTCGGCGTAGGGGTTGGTGTCGGCGTGGGTGTCGGCGTGGGTGTTGGCGTCGTACCGTTATCGCCCAGTGGCTGCATTTCCACCACGCTGTTCCAGCTGTTACTGCTATTGCCCTGCCCCACGTAGCGCACATAGCGCGCACTGGTGGTGGGCACGGCGAAACGCTCAAAGCTCAGTGTGTTACCCGCACTGGTCAAACCCGACTGCAAGGTGCTCCAACTGCTGCCGTTACTACTGGCCTGCAAATCAAAATAGCTGTTGCGCTGATCGCCCTTATAGAACGCCAGATCTACGGCCGACACGGTGCGCTGCGCGCCCAGATCCAGCGTTAACGTTTGGCCCTGGCCCACGGCACTCCAGCGAGATTCCGCAGCAAAATTACCGTCGATGGCATTTTGCGCCGTGTGTCCGTCGTCGCTGCTGGCGCTGGCACTAACAACGGTCAGCGGCACAATTTCGGCGCCCGATTCTGCGGCCACAAAGCGCACTTCGGTTACGCTGTTCCAGTCATTTTGGCTATTGCCCTGGCCCAGATAGCGCACATAACGCGCGGTGGTACCGCTGAGGGAAAAGCGCTCGTAATCGGTGGAGGCACCCGAGCTGCTGCCATCTAACACCGTCTGCCAGTTTTGCGCGTCACCCGACACCTGCAGTTGAAATTGACTGGTGCGTGCGTCGCCCTTGTAAAAGGCAATGTCCATGTGGGCCAACGCCGTGCTGCTACCTAAATCGTACTGCAGCCACTGGCCCGCCCCCTGGGCAGACCAGCGAGATTCTGGGGCAAGTGAGCCATCCAAAGTATTGCTGGCCAAATGGCCATCGTTGCCGCTGTCCAATACGGACTGGGGGCTTAAACCGTGGCTCATTTGGCTAATCGCCAGTGCAAGTGGAACCGCTAAAAATACCTGTTTCATATCGCTTCTCGTGTCATTGCGTTATTAGATTTTATTGTTAGGAGCACGACTGCCCACCGAGGAAACTCTCTGTGGGCAACACAGCCGGGGCACGTCCTATTGATGCATGCTCTACCGTCCATAGAATCGGCATGAAAACATAGTCAGACCAATTAGTAAACCAAATATGTTATTTTTGAGACATTCGTCAGACAAGAGGCTAGAATGCAGACTACAATTAATCCAAAACAACCGGTAGGCAGACCGCCGAGAGTCATATAAAATCGGTCAGATACCTTGGACTCAACAAGCTGGGAGCTTCTACATGAGCGGACGCCGCCTCTATCAACTGGTCGTTGAAGAGATAAATAAATTGATTGACTCCGGTGACTACCCCCCCGGCAGCCGCCTGCCCCCCGAGCGGGATCTGGCAGAGCGTTTCGAGGTAAGCCGCCTTACCATTCGCGAGGCAATCATTGCCCTTGAGGTGCTCGACAAGGTGCGCGTAAAAACCGGTTCCGGCGTGTATGTCAAAGAGCCCAGCCAGAATGCCAACTGCCACCTGCCCGACATTGGCCCCTTCGAGTTGACGCAAGCGCGGGCAGTGATTGAGGGCGAGGCCGCCGCCATTGCCGCCAGCATGATCACGCCCGAACAACTGGCGGAGCTTGAGGCTTCACTGCATCTGATGGCCGAAGAAAACGCCCAGGGCGATTTAACGGCCGAAGAGGCCGATCGGCGCTTTCACTTGATTATTTCGCAGTCCACCAACAATGCCGCGCTGCTGATGACCATCAAGCGCCTGTGGGAAATTCGCGAAACCTCTACCCGCGTCAGAAGCGCCTACGAAGGCGTGTGCAAGCAAGACGGTAAAGACCGATTGCAAGAGCACAAAGCTATTTACGACGCGCTCAAAGCGCGCGACTCTGCCGCCGCCCGCAAAGCCATGCACCTGCACTTTGCCCGCCTGATCGATGCACTGCTGCACGTAACAGAGGCCCAGGCCATTGAGGCAGCACGCAAAGAAGCACTGAAAAGTCGCCAGCAATTTTCACTGAACCATTTGGTGAGCAGCTAGCGCCGAACGCCGCTAAATCGCACCCAAAAAAAAGGCCGCAGTTGCGGCCTAACATTGGGCGAGAGAACACTGACTGCGGCGCCCACACCGCAAGAGCATCTGTAATTTTTTACTACGCCACCGCGTCGCCTGCGCGCAAATCTGCGGTAACGTGGCGGGGCACAATGGCGCCCGGGTGCTGGATCACCAGCGCTGCCAAACGGTGGGCCAATTTAGCCGCTTTGGCGGGGTCGCCCCCTTGTATCCGCTCAGCCAAGTAGCCAGCATTAAACGCATCGCCCGCGGAGGTGGTATCCACTGGACGCACCTGCTGCGCCGGCACTAAATACTCGTCGCCATTGGCCACAATAAGGCAACCTTGCGCGCCCTGCTTAATCACCAACTCCGGTATATCGTGGCGCGCCAAGCGCTGCAGATGATGACGCAGATCGCCATTGCCAAAGAGGTCCACTTCGTCTTCCAGCGTGAGCAGGGCAAGATCGCAGCGATCGTATAATTGACCGAACAATTCGCGCGCTACGCTTTGGTCCGGCCACAGGCGCGGTCGAAAATTACTGTCGAAGGCGACTTTGCCGCCGGCGGCCCGGTAGCTATCCAAAAAGCGCAACAAACGCGCCCGCGCCTCGGCCGATAAAATCGCCAGTGAAATCCCCGTGAGATATAACCAAGGGTACTGGCCCAGCAGGTTGTACAATTGCTCTGCCCGCTGGGTGTCGTCAAATAATTTGCGCGCCGGCGAGGCGTCGCGCCAATAGCTAAAACTGCGCTCGCCGGTGCCATCGGTTGAAATCAGGTACAGGCCCGGCGAGTGGCCGGGCAGGCGTACAACGTGATCACAACCCACACCTTCCTGCTGCCACTGGCTAAGCAGCCAATAGCTCATTTTGTCGTCGCCCACGGCGGTGACAAAGTCGGTGGCCACATTCAGTCGCGAAAGGTATACCGCTGTGTTCAACACATCGCCACCAAAGGACAAATTGGCCGGCAGGCTGGCGGCATTCAAGCCGCGACTGCCCGATGCCAGAGAAATCTCCAGCATACATTCACCGATTACAGCAACTGAAGGCATAGTCGCAGACATCCTTAAGAGAAGTAGGTGCCGCCGTTGACATCCACGTTGGCGCCCGTCATATAAGACGCCTCTTCAGATGCCAGATATACCGCTGCGCGAGCGATTTCTTCGGAGCGACCTTCGCGCTTCAGTGCTGCGCCACCGGCCACTTTTTCACGCACTTCCGGCTTGGTAAACAGGTTGTGGAAATCGGTATCAATCATGCCTGGGCACAGGGAGTTGACGCGAATTTTGGGGCCCAACTCTTTGGCCAAGGAACGTGTGTAGGTCATTACCGCGCCCTTGGAAGCCGCGTAGGCAGCTGAGCCTGGGCCGCCGCCGTCGCGCGCTGCTTGCGACGCAAAGGTCACAATGGCGCCGCCGTCTTGCATCAAGGGCAGTGCGGCTTTTACCGTCATGAACAGCGAAGTCAAGTTCAGATCCATTACCTGGTGCCAGAAATCCAGATCGGACTCGGCGGTGGTCTTGCGTGCAACCAGGCCACCGGACACGTGCATCAAGACATCTAAACGACCATAGGCCTCTTTAACGGTCGCCAAGGTGCGCTCTACATCGGCCGCCTTGGTTAAGTCCGCCTGCAATGCGACGGCTTCGCCGCCCGCTTTTTTAATTTGAGCCACAACGGCCTCGGCGCCGGCGGCACTGGCCATGTAGGTCAACACGACTTTTGCGCCCTGCGCTGCACTCTCTACCGCACACGCCGCGCCGATATCACGACCGCCGCCGGTGACCAGTACAATTTTTCCTTTTAATTTGTCCGCCATAACTCAAACCCCAGTTGTTTGTATTTCCCAACAGGCCCAGGGGGCCCGGAATGATTAGTTGAAAGCACTATAGCTTTATCTGATTTTGTGGTCAACCAATTTGTCTGACTAAAAGACTGATCTATCAGATCTACCAGCTGACACCACCCCGCCTAATGGCTATTGCACTAGGACGGGGTGCGCGCCTTACGCCTTGGGCTTTAAAGGCTCAATTTTCGGGCACAGTATCCAAACGCTGGCCATGGCGGTCACGGCCAAGGCAGCACCTATCACAAATGCCGGCGTATAATTGCCGCCAGAGGTCAGCCAGGGCACCAGTGAGGTCAGCCCCACCGCGCCTAATTTGGCCGCCATGCCAGAAAATCCGGCCAGCGTGCCAACTGTTTTACCGCCGAACAGATCGCTCGGCAGGGTTTGCACATTGCCAATGGCCGTTTGGAAACCAAACAAGATCACTGCCATTAACAACACGGCAATTACCGGCTCGCCGGGATTGGCCATTGCCAACAGGCTCGGCAGCATGATCAGGCAGCCGAGGGTAATCACAAGCTTGCGGGTTTTATCGACACTCCAGCCGGCTTTCAGACGGTTTTGCGCCAATAGACCGCCAAACCAAGCACCGATCATAGCTCCTACGTAGGGCACCCAACCGTAGATTCCAATCTCTTTGACGTTCATGCCGTACACTTCAGACAGGTAGATAGGAATCCAGAAAACAAACAGCCACCAAATAGGATCGATGGCGGCCGAGGCGATGATGACGCCCCAGCTTTGCTTGCGCGATAGCATTTCCACTGTCGAAGGGTTGTAGCCATCATCGGATTTGTCGGCGCCGGCATCCTGATTGAGCTGTCCCGTCAAAATGTATTCGCGCTCTTGTTCGCTAATCCAAGGGTGCGATTTTGGCGGCGCCTTTACCAGTACAAGCCACGGCACCAGCCACAACAAGCCCACCACACCGACGATCACAAAAATCATTTGCCAGGAAAAATACACTGACAAAAAGGCAATGAGCGGAATAGAAATAATGCCGCCAATGGCCGCACCCGAGTTAAAAATGCCTTGGGCTAGCGCACGCTCTTTGGTGGGAAACCACTCCGCATTGCCCTTGGTAGCGCCAGGCCAGTTGCCCGCCTCTGCCACGCCCAGAATTGCGCGAAAAATACTGAAGCTAACAACGCCTTTCGCAAAGGCGTGCAGGGCAGTGGCAATTGACCAAATACCAATCGACAGTACAAAACCGAAACGCGTGCCTACCCAGTCAAATATCTTGCCAAATATGGCCTGGCCAAAAGCGTAGGAAAATACAAACACCACCGAGATAAAGGCGTAAATTTCTTTGCGCTCATCCGGCGTGTTATCGGGGTACAAATCTGCCGCAATGGCTGGCCAAAGCACATTGAGCGACTGCCGGTCGATATAGTTAATTACTGTGGCCAATGCAATCAATGCAATCACCCACCATCGCAACCCTTTAAGCTTCATTTATTATTCCTCGTAAAACTGCAATTGCCCGACAGGCGAGGGAGGCCAGTTGCCCTCCCTGTTGTCGCCCGCTTTGCATACGGCACTGGCCTTTGACCACTGCCCCTGTGTTGTTAGCTGTACACGTCAGTGCAAATCACTGACACCCATTTATACACTGCGACGACCGCAGACGCCCCATCGTTACTGAGACACAGCGACCTTAGGTTCCTCGAAAATGGCTAGATGACCGCGCCATGTGTAAGGCTTACCTTCAAGCGATATTTGGTGACTCTGTTCTGAATCAGTTGAGTCGGCCTTGGCAACAATGAGGCGTGCACCGTCTTTCAAATCGATAACCGCCAACTGTGCGCCCTGCTCTTGAATCAACGCCAACGCTACGATACGACTGGTGGGCTGCAAAGTGTATTCGCGCACGCCATTGTATTCACCGTGACTTTCGAGCAGCGACAAAAATACCGCATTTTTCTGCGCAGGTTGACGCAGCACCAAGGCATTTTCGCGACGCAGGTTGAACTCGGGATCATTGGCGCCCAATTCGGCAAATAGCACCTGGCCATTTTTTGGCAGTAAGCTAGTTACACTGTAAAACCGGCTGTCTTTTAGCCAGCTTATTTGTGCCAGCCCGTCTTTGGGCGTCCACTCCGCCTTTTTCCAAAGGTGTTGGTAACCATTTGCACGGCCCAGTGGTTCCAGCTTATTCAGCGCCACGGAGGGCGTACCGCTGATATGTGTAATTTGCCCATGGTAGTGCAGTGGCAAGTCATACTGGTGGCGCTGTTTTGATGCCACCGACAGTAAATCAAACGCCAAGGGTCCATCGAGTAGCGACGAGTTAATTAATGCCAATGTGCGCGTGAAAGCCACTCCCTTGTAGGCATGTCGCTCGACAGCGGTCACCGCCGACAAGGCTTCGGAAAAGTACACCACTTCGGCACTGGTTTTTGAGGCAGGCTTCAACTTGCCGTCAAAATGACTGCGCTCGTCAACCACCAAGGTGTTGTGCGCGATAGTCTGCTTGGCCCACGTCGTATTTTCCGGCAGGTACACGCCCCCGCGCTTGGTGACCACGTTGAGATAGCGGGCAGCGCCATAGTCCGACAAAATTTCGTTACCGCGATCGTAGAACAGCCAACCCAGGCGATCGAAATGGCCATGCCCCATGCCTTGGCTGGCAGCTTTAAGCACCAGTGCGGTATCTGACTCCACGTTGCGCAACACTGCCACACCGCCCTCATCGCCGTTGGCGCCGTCGCGATACAGTGTGTTGGCAAACGTAAAAGGCGCCACCTCGCCCCGGGCAAGTGCCTGCGCCACACGCAAGCCGTCACCGGTAAGCGTGACTTGGTTTTGCGCCTGCGCAACACTCAGCAGACCAGCATCGCCGGTCAGGGAGTAAGCGATATCGACGCCATAGACCAGTTCGATGGTGTCCAAGCCCTTATCTTTGATGGCATCGTTCAACGGAAACAGGCGGTTGTTGTAGCTGAGATTGATACAGGCGTAGATCGCTTTTAGCAGCACCTGATCGCGGTAGTCGAAAATTTTCCATTGCGGCTGCTTGCGATCCAGTGCGCGTGCAAACACCACAAAGGGCATGAGAGCATAGCGCTGGTAATAGGGGCCTTCAGTATAATAGCCGTCGGGCGAAAATAGCATATCGAGCTGCTTTAAAAAGCCGCTCTTACCGTCGCGCTTGCCGCCCTTCAAGGCCATGTCGACATATTTCTGTTCGCCTAATACTAATCCAGTCATACCCACAGCGGCCGCAGCCCAGGTGCCATGATTGTGAATTTTATTAAACGTCGAGGCAGATTCGACGGCCAGGTAATTAACGTAGGGATGCAGTAACTGCTTGGCGATGGTTTGCTGCTGCTCAGGCGACAATAACGCTTGCACCTGTTCGTACCCCTGTATGACATACACCAGCCACACGGCGTCATTCAAAATTTGCCAGAATAATTTTCCAGGCGATTGATGCTTGTGTTTAGGGTGCGGCCCAAGGGTGGGATACAACGCCGCGTATCGCTGCAACAGATCCACAGAAAAATCAGCGTAGCGCTGTTCACCGGTAATTTGGTAGAGCGTAGCCGCCTGGTATATTGCCAAACCGTTTTTCTTGTGTCGCTCATGGGTATAACCGCCACCCGCATCCACCGGCAGGGGTACATCGATACCCTCAGCCATTAGCGATTCCACGTCTGCCTTTATGGCCTGAAAGCTGTGATCAAGTAGTGGTAGCTGTGCCCGCTGCGCGCGGATTTCCGCGGCTTCTTGCTGTGTTAACAACATACCGGGCGTCGCGGCGCTCGCAGAAAAGGAAAGCGCGATAAACGCAGTAAAACTCAGAACCCAACGTAAAAGGTTACTCACTTGCCACTAACTCCTCAATCGATACGGGCTCACCGCGGTATTTAATCTGGGGCAATTGCTGGCCCCATTGGTTATTACTAAAGGAATACACGGGCTCGCCCACCTGGCTATTCATAAGTACTTTGCCACTGTTGTTAAACGCACTATCGGCAACGGTGATGTACTGCGCACCCATCAGATCGATAACCGCCTTATTGGCATTGCGCTTACCATTGCCGCTGGCATTAAACTGACTTCCGCGAATTTCCACATGCGGTCCGAAGGTACTTTCATCGGTACCGCCGCGGTAGACGGAGGCAACGCGACCCGCCACCTGATCAAACTGGCTATCGGCAATTGTCAGGTAATCAACGTTGAATATACCGAGGTCATCCAGCTCCACATCCAATCGAAGCAGATCACCAGTGACCTGAGAGAACTCGCTCTCCGCCAGTAAAATGGTGTCGGCCATAGTCGACTTACTGGCTTTGAGGAAGCTGTAGGAATGATTGACGTTCAAATTTTCTACGCGTACTTGTTCAAGTAATAGCTGGTAGTTATTCAACATCCCATACCGGCTTGTGCGTATGACAGTGTTGCCCGCTGTGTCATCGCTGATAGCGCCATCGATTGTCAATGAGGCCAAGCTCAGGCTGCCACCGTCCTGAATTTCAAATAGCGCATTGCGAGTGTATTGAATGCGCGTGCTGTCTTTGCCAGCACCCACGAAGGACACAGGGAAAGGAATTTCCAGCAATCGCTCTACCGTATAATCACCCGCCGCTAACGCCAAGGTGTCTCCAGGCTCAGCGCTGCGCAAGGCATTTTCAATTGCCATATAAGCGGGCGCCACGGAGATGACCCGCCCTTGCCCTAATTTTGGTCGCAGGTCGCCCTTGGGATACCAACTCACTCCAACGTCGTCCAACGCAGGCACTGCCAAGTCTGTAGCGCCGAGCTTTGCATCGGCATCCTGCGTACGCCCCGCCGTCTGCTGCGTGATAACGGAAACAGCATCGACGCCGACCGAGGGCTCAAAACCCTGCACACCGTTTTGTGTGAAGGTGATTCCAGAGATGTCGTCGTAGGCGGTAATCAATTGAGTGGTCGCGCGCGTTGCCACTAGTAGATTGTTGGTAAAGCGCGTTTCTACGGGCGCCTGGCTGCGCTCTGCGTCGGCACCGGCCGCCAACTGGATATGATCCACATTCACCAGCGTGTTGTTTTCAATGGTGACATCGCGAACGGGGTGGTAGCGGTTAATTGGCGAGTTGGGCACGCCGTTCATTACCACCAGCCCACCACCAAATCGATGGCCCGTGAGATTTTCCAAGTAATTATTGCGAATCACGTGCTGCGCATTGATTACGCGGATACCACCCGTGTGCGGCTTGTTATTTCCTATGAAGACATTACCCTCAACCAGATTGCCGTTGCCGTGGCGCAACGTCAGCGTGCCGGCCGACTCGTAGAAGAGGTTATTTTTCAGAACATTTTTGCCCGACTTAACGGAAATAATTTCGACTTCACCGTCGCACTGATCAAATACATTATTTTCTACTCGGGTAAAGGAATTGGTGAGCGAATAATGGCTGGTGCCAATGCGCAGTGTTTCGCCACCATTCGAACCCAACACGGGACGCGGCCCAAAATAGTTATGGCTAATTACGTGATGGTTCTCTTGGCTGGCTTCGGTATCTAGACGCACCGCCAGCGTTACCCCTTGATTCATTTTTCCCACTAGGTGGTTGTAATCAAAGGTGTTGTGCTTGCCATACAGTGTGACCCAGATATCTGGCTCGAACCTGTCGGGCTTATTAAATCGATCGATCACTACCTGCGTTACACGCGAGTGATTGGCCAGTTTATTCTGGTCTTTTCTGAAGCTGATAACACTGCCCGTGGGCGAGTAGCCATCCTTAAACACCAATCCCTGGACATGGAGGTAATCGCCCGCCAACACCAGATTGGACTGTCCGCTGATGATGACCTTCCCGTCTGTTTCCGCCACCAACTTAATGGGCTTCTCCGGCTCACCGCTGGCCTCAAACAGAATTTCCACATCGCGCCATACACCATTGCGCAGGGTGATGGTCTCGCCGGGTTTAGCCATTGCGATTGCCTGGTTCAGCTCATCCATTGTGCCAACCAATTTACCCTGATCCGTGCAGGCCCACACAAGCAAGCCCACTAAACTCAGAATGATAAAAAGGGAACGTCGATTCATGGTGTCAAATCTCGACTGAAGAAGTGGCTACAGCAATCTGCTGCAAGGTTGAAATACAAAAATTGTCGCGCCGAAACACTGGCGCCTGGCCTCAAAGGCCAGGCGCCTGTCACTTAGAACTTCACGGTTACGCCAGCAAAAATACGCGGACCATAATCGTTCACTTCACCCAAATTGTCTTCTACATAGAAGTACTGCTCTTTCGGTGCACTGAACAAGTTAATCGCTTCGACTTTTACTTTTACGTTGTCGGTGATGTCGTAAGACGCTCTCGCCTCCCAGGTTCCCACATCGCCTACGTAGCGCAGACGGGTACCATTGCTGGTGTAGGGCTGGAAGTAGCCACTGCGGTACTTATAGATAACCGCTGCGTCAAAGTCGCCAATCTGATAGTACACCTGGCCGTTGAAAACGTGCTTCGAGAAGCCGGGCACAGAAGCTGGATCCACGATACCGGCAGTCAACTGTGTCGTCACACCATCCAAGTCGGTCACATAGGTGTCGCCGTAATTGCTGTCCTCAAACTCGAAGTCGGTGTCGGCGTAGTTGTAACCAAATTTGACACCCACTCCCAGATCCCAGCGATAGGCGACCGAAGCTTCCAAACCGTAAAGGTTGCTCGATTTATCGGTAGTTACGGCATTGGTGATGGGCAGGCTGACGGTTTCGCCGTCAATGACAAAGTCTTCCATTACGGTGCGCTGCTCAAAACCACCCTGGAACTGCTTGTAGTAGAGACCTGCGGCGAAGATGGCGTCGTCGTTGGGATACCACTCCACAGACACATCTGCGTTCCACGACATCAGTGGTTGACCATCTGGGTTACCCGAACCATTCGCGCCAATCAGCAAATCTTCCAGCGTTGTGGGATCACTGCCGTCATCGGTATCAAAGGTGCGCGAATAGCCCATATCGGATGGATTGATACGGGACATACCGCGATACAAACCACCGCGAATAATCTTGTCCTCGTCGTAATCCCAAACGATATTAATGCTAGGCAGAAGTTCTGTGTAGTTGCCACCACCTTTAACTGACTCAATTTCGCCATCGATGGTGTCGATGCTCACAACGCCGGTATCTTCGTCGGTGATCACGACATAGCGATCGCGATAGCCGATGGAGCTCACGTCGGTATTAACCACGCGCACACCAAAGTTACCGCGCAATCCCCGATCCATGAACTGGGTTTCATAATCCGCCATGATGTAGGCAGCGTAGGTGGTTTCGGTGACATTGGTTGAACCTGGATTCAACAACTCGACATCCGGGTACGCAAAGGGCTCACCGTTGGCTGCCGCTAGCGCGTTGGCGAAGCATTGGTTGTTAAAGGCTGCGTAGGAGTTACCAGTACCTTCGGCAATGACATTGCCATCGCTATCGACGTTGGTGATCAGGTTACCCTCGCGCACGGATGACAGGAAACTGCTTTCTGGGAACTCGATGGCACAGTTGGCAATAATGCCATCTACGACGTCGCTGTCACCGCTGGTGTACTCAGTGCGCGAGCCGTTACCCTGGCTGCCACCGAACTGCACGTAGGTCAGCTCAGAACCGCGCAAGCCGCCTTTCACTGCCTTCAGGAAGTCGCCGTCTAAGGTGTAGTCGGCATCTATGCGCAGGCCTTTAATTTCATTTTTACGTACGTTTTCACGATCGACGCGGGCGCGGTGTGCATTGCTAAACCAGCTGTGATCATTGAGGTCTTGATCCTCAACAATAATCGTTGGAATTGTCTTGCCCATGGTCCAGCTCACCGGAATCCGCTGGCCTTGTGCTCGATTGGAGATCTGCAGCTCCTCGCGTTTGGTTTGCGAGTATGCGCCGTCAACGTCAATGGTCAGGCGATCGTTAACGTTGTGTGAAATATTGAGACCATAGGCCTTGTAGTTTTCTTCCCGCGAGAACTTTTCACCGTTGGCCTCAAAGCGCGGCACACCTTCCCAGTGCAGGATGGCACCGCTGTCGGTGGTGACCAGCGAATCGCCGGTTACGCCCGGTGTTACCCGCTTTTGTTCAAACACTAAGTCGTGGCGCTCTTCGGCTTGGGTACGATCGGACACTTGGGCATCAAAATTGATATCCCACTGTTCATTGGGCTGGTACTGCAGGGCCACGAAAATCGCATCGCGCTCGTCGGAGGTTTCGTTTTGTCGGTAGCTGCGCGAGCTACCGGTCCAGGCGTAGGGAGTACCATCGCTCACGGCTTTGCCGGTATTGGGATCGATCTCGGTATCGTAGCCCTGGTTATTGCTGCCAGAAATCTGGTCTTCACAATCGCCCGATGAGCTGCGGAAAAAACCTTCGTTGGTATTGCTGGGATCATTCAAACACGCCCACAGCGACGATCCGGTGGGGCTTGAACTGCGGTATTCCGCCTCCGGCTGGGAAATTGACTGACGCTGCATACCCAACGAAACACCAATGGCCTGGCCGTCGCCAAACTCAAACTGGTCGACATAGCTCAGCGTGCCGCGGTAGCCCAAGTCGCCCTGCAAGCTGTTGTCCACATTTTGCTGGTCTGGGTTGTAGTTTGCCTTGGCATCAACCTGTATACGCTGCTTGCCGTACTCGAGAGGTTTGAGAGTTTCCAGCATGATTACACCGGCCACACCACCTTCGATCATCGAGGCATCTTGAGTTTTGGCAATGGCCACTTTACTCATCAGCTCCGACGGAAATTGGGAAAAGTTCACCGACCGGTCACCACTGCCGTTTGTGGCTTCGCGACCATTGAAGTGAGTCGCGCTCAAAAACGGGCCAAGGCCGCGAATGGTAATCTCGGTGGCACCGCCATTTTCGCGGTGTGAGGCCGCGCCGGTAATAGATTCCAACGCCTCACCAATCGACAGCGCAGGCAGTTCACCGATATCGGACGCAGACAGGCCGTCTACAATCGAGGTGGCGTCCCGCTTAATGGCAATTTGATCCTGAACCAATCTACGGGTACCGGTGACGGTAATTTCCTCCAGCATTTCCAAGGCAGCGTCTTCCGATTGCGCCTGGGCCAGAGCGACGTTGGTCATCAGTGGACCGGCAATACCTGCCACTGACAATAGCGTGATCCAGCGCGCCAGAGGCCGCCGGGTGAATGATGATGGCTTGGCAGTCTCAGTGGACTGTCGTTGCTTCGTTTGCTCGATCGACATGATGTTGTCTCCGTTTTTATGGTTATCATCGAGAATAACTATATCCAAGTCAGACAATCAGATCAACCAATTGGTCAGACTGTGGATTAACAACTTTGACACATCTATCTGATAGGATGAGTGATCAACGGGCTGAATTCGGGCTTCTACCGGGATACAGCGGCTGTTTCCGGGCTCCTTGGCACAGTAAAGCTGTAAGGTTATAGCCAATCATTCTAAAGCCCAGGGGGCGACGCCCGAACACAGTGTCCCGTGTTTCAGCGGAAAAGGAAAGGGATACGGGGCCTAAGCAGCCCCGGGAAGGCAAAAAATCTATCAGACCAATTTAGCTGCGGGCCATCAGCGAACGGCCGAGATTTACCGTCAAGAGCGCCGCGGCGCCGGCAAGCACACCAATCAGCAAGTTAAATATCAGTGAAACCAGGCCAGCCAAAGGCAGATTAAGCGCTTCAATGGCGTGGTGTAGCGGCGGAATACCGTGAATCAGAATACCGCCACCAACCAGAAACATCGCGGCAGTACCGACTACCGACAACCCTTTCATCAACCAGGGGCAAAATGCCAATATACCCGCCCCCAGCGACCGCCCGGCAGCGCGGGTAAAGCCGTCGCCCGCCTGATTTTGCAGGTACAGGCCCATGTCGTCCAACTTCACGATGAAGGCGACCAGGCCATAAACGCCCACGGTCATGGCTGCGGCAATGGTGGTGACCACCAGCACCTGCGTGACAAAGGGCGCTGCACTGACCGTGCCCAATGCGATGACAATAATTTCCGCCGACAGTACAAAGTCTGTGCGAATGGCACCTTTGATTTTCTCCGCCTCCACCTGCTTAAAGTCGACCTTGGGATCTAAGAGGGCTCGATGAATGGCCTGCTTGGCCGCCTGCACCTGGTCGCGCTGAAACACGCTGTGCCAGACTTTTTCTACGCCTTCGAAGCACAGGTACAGCCCACCCAGCATCAACAGTGGCGTGATCAGCCAGGGAATAAACGCGCTAATGGCCAGCGCGGCGGGCACCAGCAGTAGTTTATTGAG
>NZ_JBTUOC010000064.1:0-30231 GCF_058345725.1 Simiduia sp.
CAAGCTGCAGGCGCGCGCGGCCCAATCTGGACGAGTATCCAGCTACCCGGCCTCCACGGCGCGCGATAGCGCCGCTGCAGTAGATTGGCCCTACCAAGCGGCTCGTCTACTTGGGCGGGCGCAATTCCGCCACTATGTGCCGGTAGACATAGCGCCCCACAGACCAAAACACGACACACGTCGCCAACACCGCCAAAACGCCCATCACCACAACACTGTCGATATACATAAGCCAGCCTCCTGCACCAATCAGTGCTTAGCTTGACGCTTATGGTCCCCAAAGACCTTGATATGGGTCAATGAAACGCTAGTGAAGCGACGTTTGCAGTCGAGCCACTACCGGTGCAATGTCTCGCTGCCACACGCGCTCATCGACAACGCCCACGTGTTTATAGCGAATAACCCCCTGGGCATCGACGACATAGGTTTCGGGGGCGCCGAAAACCCCTAAATCCAACCCCATTCGCCCATCGGCATCCACAATCGACAGTTCATAGGGGTTGTGCAGATCTTTCAGCCACTTTTTCGCCGCGACCACATCGTCTTTGTAATTAAGGCCGATAATGCGCACGCCTTCGGCTGCTAATTTGTTCAGATAGGGGTGCTCCACACGGCAAGAAATACACCAAGTGGCCCACACGTTTAACAGCGTAACCTGGCCCTTGAAAATACGCTCGTCAACGGGCGCACCATTTTCTGCCAAGGTGGGCAGCGTAAACTGAGGGACTGGTCTATCAATCAAGGCAGACGGCATGGCGTTAGGGTCTAGCTTTAGCCCCTGCCAGAACAGCAGCGCCAAACCGGCAAACACGAGCAATGGCAGAAATAACTTAAGGCGTTGCAAGTGGTACTCCTTCCGCTGTTGTCGATGGGCTAGATGGCTCGATGCGGGACGACACAAAACGGTAGCGCTTATCCCACAGCGTTAGCACACCGGCGATCCCCATGAACAGTGCGCCCAACCAGATCCAGCGCACAAAGGGTTTGATTTGCACGCGCACCGCCCAATCGCCGTTATCCAAGGGCTCGCCCAACGCCACAAAAATATCTCGGAACAGGCCCGCGTCGATGGCCGCCTCCGTCATCAAATTTCCGCCCGACAAGTAGCGGCGCTTTTGCGGTAGCAAATGCGCCACCGGCTCGCCGCGATAAGTTACTTCGACCACGCCCTCGTCCGCGATATAGTTCGGACCGCGCAGCTTGCGCATTTCGATCAGCTCAAAGTGATAGCGGTCGATGTCCAAAGATTGGCCTGCGGCCATGCGCACATCGCGCTCTTCGTTATAGAGCGACACAAAACTGACGCCAATCAAGGTGACCGCCATACCCAAATGGGCCAGGTGCATACTGAAAAAACTCAACGGCAATCGCTGAATGCCCAGCCACAGGCTCGACTGATTGCGCACTTTATTGCGCAGATCCCGTGCCGCTGCCAGCACCATCCAGCTGGCAATGGCCACGGCCACAGCCGCCTGCCAAAGGTAGGGACCGTCTGCAAGTAGCGGCAATGTAGCCCCCAACAGCAGCGCACCGGCGAAGGGCCAGCTCAGCCACTTTAGCAACTTGTGCGCCGGTGTTCGCTTATAATTGGTCAAAGGTCCCACGGCCAATAGCACACACAAGACGCCCATTAGCGGAATAAAAAACGTATTAAAGTACGGCGGGCCCACGGAAATTTTCCCCCACCCTAGGGCGTCGGCAAATAACGGGTATAGCGTGCCCAGCAGCACGGTAAACAGCACCACCACCAACAATACATTGTTGGCCAGCAAGAACCACTCCCGCGACAGTCCCATAAACGACACAGAGCTGCGCACAGCGGGCGCCCGGAAAGCGTACAGGGTCAGCGAACCACCCACTACGATCAACAAAAACGCCAATATAAATAGGCCGCGCTCCGGGTCGGTGGCAAAGGCGTGCACTGACGTCAACACGCCCGAGCGAACTAAAAATGTGCCGAGCAAGCTCAAGGAAAATGTAAAAATAGCGAGAAGTAAGGTCCAGCTTTTAAACACCCCGCGCTTCTCAGTCACGGCTAGCGAGTGCATCAACGCCGTGCCGGCGAGCCAAGGCATAAACGATGCGTTCTCCACCGGGTCCCAAAACCACCAACCGCCCCAGCCCAATTCGTAATAAGCCCACCAGCTGCCGAGGGCAATACCAACGGTTAAAAAAGCCCACGCCAAATTCGTCCATGGCCGAGACCAGCGCGCCCAGGCGCTGTCTAGACGGCCTGAGATCAAGGTGGCAATGGCAAATGCAAAGCTGACGGAAAAGCCCACGTAGCCCATGTACAACATGGGCGGGTGAATAATTAAGCCAAAGTCCTGCAGTAGCGGGTTCAGATCGCTGCCCTCGGCCGGCGCGCCTGGTAATAGTCGATCAAAAGGGTTGGAGGTCAGCAGCGTAAAGCTTAAAAAACCCACGGCCACCATGCCCATAACGGCAAGTACCCGCGCGCGCATGTCCTCGGGCATGTGCGTAGACTTGAGCGCCACTGCCCAAGTCCAAACAGCCAAAATCAACACCCACAACAACAGCGACCCCTCGTGGCCACCCCAGACGGCACTCAACTTGTAGTACCAGGGCAGCAGACTGTTGGAGTTGCTGGCCACATAGGCCACAGAAAAATCGTCAGTGGCAAACGCATAGCTCAAACAAACAAACGCCAACGCCACAAAAACAAACATCCCGGTGGCCATGGACGGCGCCGTGCGCATCCAAAGTCCATTGCCATTGAAGCTCCCCACCAGCGGCACAATTGCCAACAGTAGCGACAAGCCAAAGGCAAGTACCAAGGCAAAATGTCCAATCTCAGGAATCATAAGACATTACTCCGCAGGTTTTTTGGTGCTCGGCGCCCTGATCGGCATTCTGAGCAATAGACTCGGCCACTTCCGGCGGCATGTAATTTTCGTCGTGCTTGGCGAGTACTTCACGGGCCTCAAATACCCCCGCCTTGGTCAATACGCCATTCACCACAACAGCCTCTCCTTCGGCAAATAAATCGGGCAAAATCCCCTGGTATCGCACGCCCACTTCAGCGGTACCGTCGGTGATGCGAAAGTTCACTTTAAGGGATTCCTGATCGCGACGGACACTGCCTGGCACTACACAACCGCCTCCGCGAATGCTTGTCTCAATGGGTGCTTCGCCGTTAACCAGCTTTGATGGCGGGTAAAAGAGATTGAGATTTTCGCGCAACGCAAACACCACCAATCCAATTGCCAGCGAACCGAACACTAGGACAAAGGTCAGTAATAACAGTCGTTGTTTTCTAACAGGGTGCATGGATTACCTCGGAATTAATTCGACGGAGTCGGCGCTGAAGACACCGCCTGTTGTTTGCGCCGCGCCTCATCTATGCGCGCCAAACGTTGTTGTTCTAACAGCGCCTGCCGGTGCGCCCGCAGGGGCCAGACCACCAGACCAATAAATACCGTCAGCGAAATAGCCATTACCGACCAGACGAACACCCCGTGCCCATCCATATACAAAAACGCCTGCAATGAATCAAATTGGAAGGTCATTGTGTGCGCGCCTCCTGCATGGCCTGTACCCACCGGGTTTGGCGCTCGCGGTGTACAATTTCTGCGCGCGTAAACAATATGAGCACCAGGGCATAAAAGCAGTACATTGCCAAAATCATCACTAACAAGGGATAAAACATATCGGGGTGCATACTGGGGGCCGATGTAAATTTAATGGTGGCGGGCTGATGCAACGAGTGCCACCAATCTACCGATTTGTAAATAATGGGAATATTCAGGCTACCAAACAATACCAGCACCGTACTCGCGCCCGCAGCCTGCTGCTGGTTGGAAAAAGACGCCTGCAAGGCCATCACACCCAGGTATAAAAAAAACAACACCAGCATAGAGGTTATACGCGCGTCCCAGACCCAGTAAGTCCCCCAGGTCGGCTTGCCCCAGATCGCCCCGGAAACCAGCGCCAGAAATGTCAGGCCGGCACCCAGCGGGGCCGCCGACTTCATGACCATATCTGCCAGTTTCATTTTCCAGATATACCCAACCGCGCCACTGATGGCCATAATGTAATAGCCCGCCAGCGCCAAAAATGACGCCGGCACATGCACGTAAATGATGCGAAAGCTGTTGCCTTGCTTGTAGTCTACCGGTGCAAAAGCCAGGCCCCACACCAAGCCTGTAGTCATCAACAACACCGTGACGCCCGCCAACCACGGCAGCCAGCGGCCAGTCTTCTCATAAAACCACCGGGGCGATCCCAGGCGATGAAACCATTGCCAATTCACGCTACCAACACCCCTGCGCTAGGAAACTTGTCATGTTATTAACCTTCGTTAGAAATTCGAAGCGCCGCTGCCACCGCAAAGGGCGCCACCGCAATGGCCATCGCTAAAAATGCACCCAGTACAGCCAGCTGGCCCTGGTAGGCAAATCCCGCCACCGCCCGGGTTACACCACTGGCACCAAAAATTAACACCGGGACATAAAAAGGAATAATCACCAGCGAAATTAACAGCCCGCCCGATCGCAACCCCACCGTTAGCGCGGCACCCACAGCACCAATAAAACTCAAACACAGTGTACCGATGCACAGCGTCAACATCAGCGGTAGGTAGCCCGCCGCCGGCAGCGACAGCATCACGCCCAATAAAGGCGATAGCAAGGTTAACGGCAAGCCCGTGGAAAACCAGTGCACCGCAATTTTACTGATCACCAACAACGACAGCGGATGCGGCGAAATTAGCAGCTGCTCTAAGCTGCCGTCCTCCCAATCTGAGCGGAACAGGGTGTCGAGGGAAAGCAGAGTCGCCAACAGCGCCACTATCCAAATCATACCGGGCGCAATGTTCGCTAACTGCTTGGCCTCCGGGCCGATCCCCAAGGGCAGTAGCGCAATAATCAATACGAAAAAGATCATTGGATTGGCCCAGTCACTGCGCGCGCGCAGCGCCAGCGCCAGGTCTTTTTTACACTGCAATCGCAGCGCTTGCCCCAGAGACGGGCTCATTGCACCACCGCCGGCACATAGTCTCCTAGGGACAAGGTCTTAGCCGCAATGCGTAGCGGTTGATGGGACGTTAACAGGATGCAACCATCGCGCGCGGCATGCGCACTTAACTGCTGTTCTAAAGCCGCCACCGCATCTACATCTAACGCGGTAAAAGGTTCATCCAGCACCCACAAAGGCGCGTCCGACAGAGCCAGTCGCGCCAACGCTACGCGCCGTAACTGGCCGGCAGATAAACGAAAACACGGCACGGATTCATATCCGTACAAACCTGTATCCGCCAGCGCTTGCACCAGGGCATTATCGTCGGCCAAGGGGCAATAACAGCGCAAATTCTCTAGGGCAGTAAGGGCTTTTTTCACGCCGGGCTGGTGGCCAATAAATAATAGTGATTGGGCAAACTGGTAGCGGCAGTCCTGCACTGACTGCCCCTGCCAAAGAATACGCCCGCCATATTCACGGGAAATACCGGTGATCTGCCGCAACAGCGAGGTTTTCCCCACCCCATTGGGCCCTTCAACGTGCCAGATCTCGCCCGCGTTGAACTCGGCGCTCAAGCCGGCAAATAGCAGCCGGTGATCGCGTTCACAACTCAAATCCTGTAGCGCTAGCACGTCGTTATCCGTATTGATGGGCCTCGCTGCCCGATGGCAGCCAAACAGCTATAGTTAGGGATGGGCCCACTTACAGGGCACATCGTAAAAAAGTACCGGATTATAACCACCAAGACACCGACATTCACCTGTTACCGGGTGGATTCCGATCCACAGGGGCAGATCATGGGTTCGAGCCTTTCACACTGTGCGTTGATCGACCTTCAGGTGAACGCTGGCTCGGCCGATAACCGAGCGGAACAGCCGCGCCTCGACCGGCGCCGCCGGGCCACCTTTCCGGGAATGATGGACACCCAATGACCGATGTTAAAGCCACACAGGCACAGAGCACGCCACTCGCACAGATCGCGCGCCCCGCACTGGCCCCGGGCGCAGCCCTCTGGGCGCTGGTGACCGAAACCAAACCTTTGGCGCCGGCCTCCAGCCTCTTGGCAGCCGCCCAACAGCATCTGGCAACAGCTACCACTGAAAATTTACGGCCGCTGCTGGGCCAAAGGGCCAAAGCCCTACCCAATGCTGCCTCCCAGCCACCGGCCGCGGCGGCGTCAACAGCACCGCCATCGGACACAACCACTCTGGAGGCGCGCCTACTGGCAAAATTATTGACCGCCCCGCAATTACTGTTGGTACAAGCCCGTATTGGCAACAGCCAACTACCGCTCATTACGGACCAACCCCTAAAACCCGGACAAAGAGTACAGGTACAGGTTGGCGAACGCGGCCTGCAGCTGCTGCCTCAGCCGCCCTCCAGCCAGACCAATCCGAGCAGCCTACCAGAGCAATCTCGACACGCCAGCTCGCCAATGGCGCCGCCCACCACAGCCGCCACGGCGCGCACCATCAATACCCTAAACCCAATACTGTCACCGGCAAACAAAGCCACACTGGCACACGCCCTGCGTCAGGCGCTGCCACGGCAATTACCCCTGACACAACTGCTACCTAAATTGGCCCAACTGCAATCGGCAAGCGCCGCGCTACCATCGCCTGCCGCACAGGCCACCACACAACTGCTGAACACCGTATTGACGCTACCGCCAACCACGCACACAGTGCGCCAGGCGCTGAGCGACGCCGGCCTGTTTACAGAATCCACATTGAGTCGGGCGCTTGCAAGCGCACAAGCGGAGACAGCAACCGTCAATACCGACAGCAAACTCACGCTGTGGCAATTGCTGGCCCACACCTCGGCGAGCCCCAACCCAAAAACCGCCGCCTCGCCGCTGATGCAGCAACTGCTTTCACTTTTGGGCGGCAACCCCGCCAACAATCAGCCGCCGCCCGCAACACCCGCGCTCCAGGCCCTCAAAGAGCTAGGCCAACAATGGCTTGCCAAAATCGTCACGCAACAGCTCAGCCAGTTACTCGACGAGCGCCCCGCCGGCGAAACGCGATTGACTGTGGAGTTACCCGCACGCAACGATCAGCACTGGCTATCGCTGCCGCTACAATTGCATAAATATTGGCAACAACCCGAGGAGGACAATCCACAAGCCGGTAATCGCACCGCCAAGCCGACCATTCCCGTGTGGCAAGTGACACTGAGCCTGCAGCTGGAGCAACTCGGCCAACTGGATGCGCGAGTGCGGTTTATTCAGGGGGAGCTGCATTGCAGCCTGTGGGCGGAACAACCCGAAACCCTAGCGCTGATTGAGGACCAGGCGGCGCAACTCGCAGAAAAAATTCGCGCCCGAGGGCTAAAAGTTAGGTCGATACAATGCCACGCGGGGCGGCTGCCCCAACCCACCAACCAACTCAACAGCCCACTCGTGGATACTCATGCCTGATTTTACGTCCCAAACCGCTACCGAAGCCGCCATTCAGAAAGCCGTTGCACTGTTTTACGATGGCGAACAGGCCCCCAGAGTTGTCGCCAAAGGCGAGCAAGCCCTGGCGCAGGAAATTGTACGCCTTGCGCAGGATCACGACATACCCCTGTGCGACAATACCGAGCTGGTAGAATTACTCATGCAACTGGAGCTCAACGACGAAATACCGGAAGCGCTGTATATCGCGGTGGCACACATTCTGGCCTTTGCCTACGAGCTGCAAGGCAAAACACCGCCACAAACCGACACTTAGTTCGCAAGGAATGGCTATGAACGCATTGATCACGCCGCCACAATTGGCCGCCCAACTGCACACTGACGCACCGACAATCGTACTGGATTGCCGCAACAGCCTAAACGATCCGCAGGCGGGCTTGGCCGAATACACAGCCGCCCACATTCCCAGCGCACACCATCTCGATTTAGCCAGGGATCTGTCCGGTCCCGCGGGTAAGCACGGCGGTCGCCACCCTCTGCCCGACTTCAATGCGCTCGCGCAGAAACTGGCCGGCCTGGGCGCCAACAACGACAGCCATTTCATCGTTTACGACGCCAGTAACGGGTCTTTCGCCTGTCGCGCCTGGTGGTTGCTGCGCCATGGCGGCATCGACAAGGTGAGCTTACTCAACGGGGGCTGGCCCGCGTGGCAGGCGCACAACTTACCCACTGAAGGAGGAACCGCCAGCCCTTCTGCGCCGGCCGGCAAACTGAGCCTTTCGCCTGGGCAAATGCCCACCATTAATCACGCGGAATTATTGGCGCAATGGCCAGCGCTTCAATTGGTCGACTGCCGAGAAGCGCCGCGCTATTTGGGCACAACCGAACCCATCGATCCCATCGCAGGCCATATTCCAGGCGCGCGCAATCTACCCTGGCTGGGCGCCATTGCAGACAGTGGCGAGGTCAAATCTGCCGACGCGCAAATTCAGCGCTGGGAACAAGCGGGACTGACGGAACCGGACAACAACACCGTACTTTATTGCGGTTCCGGCGTGACCGCCTGTGTGAATCTTTTTGCATTGGCACTCGCGGGTAAGACCGCCCGCCTCTACCCTGGCAGCTGGAGCGACTGGTGCAGCTATGTGGACAACAGCCAGTCGCCAGGCAGCAACCGGCAGGCGCGCGTGGCCACTGGCTGAACTGGTTATTCGGGCATTAAACACACACCAGTACCCGCCAGGCCACAATAGCCCGCCGGATTTTTTGCCAGATACTGCTGGTGGTATTCCTCGGCGTAATAAAACGTCGGAGCAGGTGCAATCTCAGTAGTAATTTCCCCCTTGCCCGCCGCTCGCAAGCCCGACTGAAAACTGGCAAAGGTCGCGCGCGCGCGCGCCAACTGCTGGTCGCCATAGGTGTAAATCACCGAGCGGTATTGGGTGCCCAAGTCATTGCCCTGGCGCATACCCTGGGTGGGGTCGTGCACTTCCCAGAACACTTTCAGCAGCGCGTCGTAATCGGTAAGCGCGGGATCGAACACCACTAATACCACCTCTGCGTGACCCGTATCGCCGCTGCATACTTCTTCGTAGGTGGGATTGGGCGTAAAGCCGCCGGCGTAGCCCACGGCCGTGGCATATACACCGGGCTGTTGCCAAAAACGCCGTTCCGCCCCCCAAAAACACCCCAAGCCAAACATGGCCTGCACCAAACCCTCGGGGAATGGCGGCTGAATACCCACCCCATTAACGTAGTGTTTTCCGGTTATTTCCAGGGGCGTCTTGCGCCCGGGGAGCGCGGTGTCTGCCGTTGGCATCTGTGTTTTGCCCATTGCAACCTCTCTGCATTAAGTTTTGGTGTTGATAAAACGACAGCCCTGGCTGCCTACAACTCGCCGGGGAACACTCACAAGACGATTAAGCGGACTCAGCTCACAGTGTAGACTCCGCTTTTTTGTGCGCGTTACACACACCAAGTCTCGGCCGTTGCCCCAAAAAAAAGCCCCGCAAATGCGGGGCTTGGTGCGCGTCGATTAACGCTTGTCTAACGGCACAAAGTCGCGGGAGTTGTAACCTGTGTACAACTGGCGCGGACGGCCAATTTTGTAGGGGTTTGAAATCATTTCGTTCCAGTGGGCAATCCAGCCAACCGTGCGACCGGTGGCAAAAATCACGGTGAACATCTCGGTGGGAATACCGATGGCCTTCATAATGATGCCCGAGTAGAAGTCCACGTTTGGATAGAGTTTCTTCTCGATGAAGTACTCGTCTTCCAAGGCGATTTGCTCCAAGCGCTTGGCGATGGCCAGCAGCGGATCATTTTCCAGACCCAGCTCTGCTAACACTTCGTCGCAGGTCTCCTTCATCACCTTGGCGCGCGGGTCAAAGTTCTTGTACACGCGGTGGCCGAAGCCCATCAAGCGGAATGGATCACTCTTGTCTTTTGCCTTGGCGATGTACTTGTCGATGTTCTCTACAGAGCCAATTTCTTCTAGCATTTCCAGTACCGCCTCGTTGGCGCCACCGTGTGCCGGGCCCCACAAAGTCGCTATGCCCGCCGCCACACAAGCAAAGGGATTAGCGCCCGAGGAGCCCGCCAAACGCACGGTTGATGTGGAGGCATTCTGCTCGTGGTCGGCGTGCAACAGGAAGATTTTGTCCATGGCGCGCGCCAGTACTGGATTCACGTCTGGATCGTCGCACGGCGTACCAAACATCATGTGCAGGAAATTTTCCGAGTAGCCGAGATCGTTGTCGGGGTACATGAACGGCTGACCGATATGATGCTTGTAGCACATGGCCGCCAGAGTGGGCATTTTGGCAATCAAACGGTGCGCTGAAATCAGGCGATGCTCGGGATTATTGATATCCAATGAGTCGTGGTAAAAGGATGACAAAGCACCCACAACACCTACCATAATCGCCATTGGGTGCGCATCGTAGCGGAAGCCGCGGAAGAAGTTAGTAATGGACTCGTGCACCATGGTGTGACGCATGATGGTATCCACAAACTCCTCTTTTTGCTGTGCATTGGGCAGCTCGCCATTCAGCAATAAGTAGCAAGTTTCCAAATAGTCTGACTTATCTGCCAGCTGCTCAATGGGATAGCCGCCGTGCAGCAGTACGCCATTGGCGCCATCGATAAAGGTCAGCTTGGAATCACAAGACGCCGTCGACATAAAGCCGGGATCGTAGGTGAAGTACCCATTGGCCGTTAGGCTGCTGACGTCGATGACGTCTGGACCGGTAGAACCGGAATAAATAGGTAGATCAATGGGGTCGCGCCCCTCTACTACCAGTTGTGCTTTCTTCTCAGCCATCTTGGGACTCCTATATCTGCAAGTTGTAATCGTCTCTTCTTCCGGGGCTTGCATACCCTCTTATATAGCACTAATGGCCGTGAGCGGACTTTAGAGCGGGCACAACTATAAAGTTAAGTTCGTTTTTGTCAAATAGATAGTCGATTATAGATGGCTGCACCAAAACTGGCCCAAACCCAGATTTGGCGCCTGTTTTGGTGCACGCCGAACACAAAGTAACCAAACCGCGCAGCAATCCACCGACCGGAGATTTTACCCGCCGGCCGCAAACGGCCATTTCGGCGAAAGCCCCGTAAAATGGGCACATAAGTGCCGGATTTCGTTTGTAATTTAAATGTCGCATCCTTATAATTTCGCGCGTCTTGCAGGGGGGGTAGCTGGTTAATTACCTCATTGCTACCTATGCTAGAGAGATTGTGCGCTGTGCAGACTTTCTCGAACCGCCCGTTTTATGGGCAAAAAGGTGTGACTTAACGTGAACAAAAACAGACCTGTTAATCTCGACATCTCCACTATTCAACTTCCCATCACTGCTATCGTCTCCATCCTTCACCGCGTTTCTGGCGTCGTCCTATTTGCAGGCGTTGCTGTACTGCTGTGGATGCTGGAAGCCAGCCTGGCGTCCGAGTCTAGCTTTGCCGAAATTAAGGAGCACTTCCAAAGCCCGCTTTGCAAGCTGATCCTGTGGGCCACTCTGGCCGCGCTTGCGTATCACGTGGTCGCAGGCATTCGTCACCTGATTATGGACACCGGCGTGGGCGAGAGCCTGGAAGGTGGTCGGATCGGTGCCAAGATCGCCTTAGCATTGGCCGTCATTATTATAGCTGCACTGGGGGTTTGGATATGGTAACTGCCGTAACGAGTTTTGGCCGCAGCGGCCTGTACGATTGGTTGATTCAGCGCGTAAGCGCCGTGGTCATGGCTGCCTACACCATCTTTTTGGTGGGTTTCATTGTTAACACGCCAGAAATGAGCTTTGAAATTTGGCAGGGGCTGTACAACCAGCTGTGGATGCGCATTTTCACACTGGCCACCCTACTGTCTATTGCTGCACACGCCTGGATCGGCCTGTGGGCTGTATTGACCGACTACCTCACCAACCGCCTGATGGGCGCAAAAGCCACCGTACTGCGGTTAGTTGCGCAAGTGATTCTGGGCGTGGTCACCCTGACCTATGTGGTCTGGGGAATTGAAATTCTGTGGGGAGCTTAATCAATGTCTAATATGCGTACGATTTCATTTGACGGTATCGTCATCGGCGGTGGCGGTGCTGGCATGCGCGCGGCGCTGCAGCTGGCCCAGTCTGGCTACAAAACCGCCGTTATCACCAAAGTATTCCCCACCCGCTCGCACACAGTGTCCGCCCAAGGTGGTATCACCTGTGCCATCGCCAGCTCAGACCCACAGGATGACTGGCGCTGGCACATGTACGACACAGTTAAAGGTTCCGATTACATCGGCGACCAGGACGCCATCGAGTACATGTGTTCCGTGGGTCCAGAAGCCGTATTCGAGCTGGAACACATGGGCCTGCCCTTCTCCCGCACCGAAGAAGGCCGCATCTACCAGCGCCCGTTTGGGGGGCAGTCCAAAGATTTCGGTAAAGGTGGCCAGGCCGCTCGCACCTGCGCCGCGGCTGACCGCACCGGTCACGCCCTGTTGCACACCCTGTACCAGAACAATGTGAAGAACAACACCGTGTTCTTGAACGAGTGGTTCGCGGTAGATTTGGTTAAAAATGCCGACGGCGCTGTGGTAGGCGTAATCGCCATCAACATCGAAGACGGCGAAGTGGTTTACGTGAAATCCAAAGCCACCGTATTTGCCACCGGCGGTGCGGGTCGCATCTACGCCTCTACCACCAACGCCCACATCAATACCGGTGACGGCATTGGCATGGCCCTGCGCGCGGGCTTCCCTGTGCAGGACATCGAAATGTGGCAGTTCCACCCCACCGGAATCGCCGGCGCGGGTGTTCTCGTTACCGAGGGTTGCCGCGGTGAAGGTGGCTATCTGATCAACAAGCACGGCGAGCGCTTCATGGAACGCTACGCGCCCAACGCCAAAGACCTGGCTTCGCGCGACGTTGTAGCCCGCTCCATGGTATTGGAAATTCTGGCCGGCAACGGTTGTGGCGAAGAAGGCGACCACGTATTCCTGAAGCTGGATCACCTGGGCGAAGAAGTGCTGGAAAGCCGCCTGCCGGGTATTTGCGAGCTGTCGCGCACCTTCGCGCACGCGGACCCGGTCAAGGAGCCCATTCCCGTGGTGCCCACCTGTCACTATATGATGGGCGGTATCCCTACAAATGTTCACGGCCAAGCATTGACCCAGGTAGACGGCAAAGATACTGTCATCGACGGTTTCTACGCCTGTGGTGAGGTGGCTTGTGTATCCGTACACGGCGCCAACCGTCTGGGCGGTAACTCGCTCCTGGATCTGGTCGTATTTGGTCGCGCCTCGGGTCTATATATTGAAAAAGCCCTGCGCGAAGGCGTAGAGCACAAAGCGGCTACCGACAGCGACATCGAGCGAGCCATGGCCCGTCTGAACAAGGTCAACACCTCCACTAGCGGTGAAAGCGCCCCGGCGCTGCGCAAGGAGCTGCAAACCATTATGCAGAATCACTTTGGTGTATTCCGCAATGGTGAGTTCATGAAAGAAGGCATCAAAAAGCTGGCGGAACTGCGCCCACGCATTGAAAACGTGGCCATTACCGACAAGAGCAACGCCTTTAACACAGCGCGTATCGAAGCCCTTGAGCTGCAAAACCTGCTGGAAGTGGCCGAGGCAACGGCCATTACCGCCGAAGAGCGCAAAGAATCGCGCGGCGCCCACGCTCGGGAAGATTTCCAAGAGCGCGACGATGCCAACTGGCTGTGCCACTCCATGTTCTTCCCCGTGGATAAGCGCGTCTCCAAGCGCGATGTGAACTTCACGCCGAAAACCATGGAAGCGTTCGAGCCCAAAGCTCGTACTTACTAAGTCTGGGGAATGGTGAATATGTTAAAAGTAGAAATTTATCGCTATAACCCTGAGTCGGACAAAGCCCCTCATATGCAAACCTATGAGGTGGACACCCAGGGCAAAGACTTGATGGTGCTGGACGTACTGGAGCAAATTAAGTCTCAAGATGCATCGCTGGCCTATCGTCGCTCCTGCCGCGAAGGCGTTTGCGGTTCAGATGGCATGAACATCAACGGCAAAAACGGTTTAGCCTGTATCATGCCGCTGTCTGAATGCGTGAAAAACAACAAGCTAGTACTGCGCCCACTGCCCGGCTTACCGGTCATCCGCGATCTGGTCATCGACATGACACAGTTCTACGACCAGTACAAAAAGGTGCAGCCCTACTTGCAAAACGATACACCTGCACCCGCCATTGAGCGTTTGCAGTCACCGGAAGAGCGCGAAAAGCTGGACGGCCTTTACGAGTGCATACTTTGCGCTTGCTGCTCAACCAGCTGCCCATCATTCTGGTGGAACCCAGACAAGTTCATTGGCCCGGCCGGCCTGCTGCAAGCCTACCGCTTCTTGGCAGATAGCCGCGACAATGCAACCGAAGACCGGCTGTCTAAACTGGACGATCCGTTTAGCGTTTTCCGCTGCCACGGTATCCAGAACTGTGTTGCCGTTTGCCCTAAGGGCTTGAACCCAACGCGCGCAATCGGCCACATACGCAATATGTTGTTACAAAGAGCTGTATAAACAGCGGCGGGCAATGCCCGCGCAAGTGTAGTGCCGCACTAACCCCCTGCCCTCGGGCTGGGGGTTAGTCATAAAAAAACACACGCGGCATACCCACCATTCATTGAATGGTCTGAAAAGGTGCGGAACCCAGGTGCAAGACGCCCCAATGGCTCAACAGCCGGTGAAGGTGTTTTACGCCCTACTAAGAAATTATTTGCGCGGCTTGCCGACGCAGGTGAACTAAACAGTGCAGCTCCAAAAGAGACTGCATATGAAACAACTAGTTTTGACGCTAGTAAGTAGCAGGGGTATGTCGGGTAAAACCCGATCTATCTGTGAGAGCGACGATCGACAGTCACTGCTTTCATGGGGTAACCGCTCGATCGGTGGAAACTGATCAGGAAAGCAGGCGCGCCTATGCAAAGCGATTTGCGCGGCGTTGACTCCAGCCCTCACAGCTAGACAATGCCCCATCGACCAGGTGGGTAAAATGCAAGAAAGCATGTTGGAGCTGCTCAGGAAGTCTTCCCATATCTCCGATGGGAATACGGCCTATGTAGAAGATCTTTACGATACCTATTTACACGACCCGAATGCCGTGTCGGAGGAGTGGCGCCGCTATTTTGAGCAGCTGCCCCGCGTCGACGGTGTGGTTGTGCAAGACACCCCTCACTCCGTGATTCGCGAGCACTTTGAACTGCTCGGCAAAAATCGCGCTCGCCCCATCGCCGCACCCGGCTCTGGCGGCGCGAACATTGAACACGAGCGCAAACAGGTCAAGGTGGTTCAGCTGATCAGCTCGTATCGCTTTCGCGGCCACCAGCGCGCCAAGCTAGATCCACTGGGTTTGATGCAACGCGAACACATTCCAGATTTGGAACTCAGCTTCCACGGCTTAACGCCTGCTGATCTCGACACAGTGTTTCAGACCGGGAACCTGTTTATCGGTAAAGATGAAGCGCCGCTGCGCGAAATTATCGACGTGCTGGAAAGAACCTACTGCGGTCACATTGGCCCAGAGATCATGCACATCACCAACTTCGCCGAGAAGCAGTGGTTGCAGCAGCGTCTGGAATCCGCCCGCTCCAAGCCCGCCTACAGCAATGACATTAAGCTCAATATTCTAGAGCGCCTCACCGCGGCCGAAGGACTGGAACGCCATCTGGATTCTAAATACCCCGGCACCAAGCGCTTTGGTCTGGAAGGTGGCGAAGCGATGATTCCGCTGCTCGACGGCCTGGTTAAAAGTGCCGGTGCCCACGGTGCCAAAGAAATCGTACTGGGTATGGCACACCGCGGCCGCTTGAACACACTGGTCAACGTGTTTGGCAAAAAGCCCTCCGAGCTGTTCGAAGAATTTGAAGGCAAGAAGCTGGTTACCACCTCCGGCGACGTGAAATACCACCAGGGCTTTTCATCTAACATCATGACCCCCGGTGGCGAAGTGCACATCGCCATGGCCTTTAACCCCTCGCACCTTGAAATTGTATCGCCCGTGGTTGAAGGCTCTGTACGCGCCCGCCAAGATCGCCGCTCTGACCCAGTGGGCAATAAAGTCGTGCCCATTGTGGTACACGGCGACGCCGCCTTTGCCGGTCAAGGTGTGGTGATGGAAACCTTCCAAATGTCGCAAACGCGCGCTTACAAAACCGGCGGCACGTTGCATGTGGTATTGAACAACCAGGTGGGCTTCACAACCAGTTTCCGCGAAGATGCGCGCTCCACCGAGTACTGCACCGACGTGGCCAAAATGATTGAAACCCCGATCTTCCACGTCAACGCCGATGATCCAGAGGCCGTGATGTTTGTCACACTCTTAGCCATGGATTACCGCTACGAGTTTAAGAAAGATGTCGTGATTGATCTGGTGGGTTACCGCCGTCGCGGCCACAACGAGACCGACGAACCCTCGGCTACGCAGCCGTTGATGTACAAAAAGATTCGCAGCCACAAGTCCAGCCGCACGCTTTACGCCGAGCATTTAGTTAAAGAAGGTGTACTCACCGAAGCGCAGGCGCAAGCCATGGCAGACGAATACCGCGCGGCGCTCGATCGCGGCGAACACGTGGCCAGCGGCCTGGTGAGCGAGCCGGATAAGTCATTATTTGTGGACTGGACACCCTACATTGGCCACGACTGGACCGCCGAGGGCGACACCCGCGTAGATATCAAACGCCTGCAGCAAATTGCGCAAAAAACCTGCGCAATTCCCGACGGTGTCGTGGTGCAACGGCAGGTATCTAAGATTTACGAAGACCGTAAGAAAATGGCGAGCGGCGCCCTGCCCATTAATTGGGGCATGGCCGAAACCTTGGCTTACGCCACCATTCTGGAAGATGGCATCCGAGTGCGCCTAACCGGTCAGGACGTGGGTCGCGGCACCTTCTCGCACCGCCACGCCGTGGTACACAGCCAAAAAGATGCCTCGCGCTATGTGCCCTTGCAAAATCTTTCGGAAGACCAGCCACCCTTCGACATCTTTGACTCGCTATTGTCAGAGGAAGCCGTGCTGGCCTTTGAGTACGGTTATGCCACCACCACGCCCAACGCACTCGTCATCTGGGAAGCCCAGTTTGGTGACTTTGCCAACGGTGCGCAGGTGGTTATCGATCAGTTCATTACCTCGGGCGAGCACAAGTGGGGCCGTTTGTGTGGCTTAACTATGTTGCTGCCGCACGGTTACGAAGGCCAAGGTCCTGAACACTCTTCGGCGCGACTCGAGCGCTTTATGCAGTTGTGCGCCGAACACAATATTCAAATCTGTATCCCCACCACGCCGGCGCAGGTTTTCCACATGCTCCGTCGTCAGGCCGTGCGCCCCATGCGCCGCCCGCTGGTGGTCATGAGCCCCAAATGGATTCTGCGCCACAAGCTGGCCACCTCCACGCTGGAAGAGCTGGCCAATGGCCACTTCCACAATGTGCTGGCCGACACCACAGTCAACCCCAAAAAGGTGAAGCGTGTGGTCTTGTGCTCTGGCAAGGTGTACTACCACCTGCTGGAAGCTCGCATGGAGCGCGGACAAGAAGATGTGGCACTGGTACGACTGGAACAGCTCTATCCCTTCCCCGAAGAGGAGCTGGTGGCTGCCCTGAAACCCTACGGCAAGTTAACTGACTATGTCTGGTGTCAGGAAGAGCCCATGAACCAGGGTGCCTGGTATTCCAGCCAGCATCACATGCGCCGGGTAATTGCTAACATTTCACCCAAAGCGTACCTGAACTTCGCCGGTCGCGAAGCCTCAGCAGCGCCAGCAGCGGGTTATATGTCTACGCACCTGGAAGAACAGAACCGTTTCATCGACGACGCGCTAACCGTTAAGTAACCGTCGCTTACAGATTTGGCCAAGGCTAAGGATCAAAGACAATGAGTATCGAAATCAAAGCACCGCAGTTCCCCGAGTCAGTCCCCGATGGCACCATCGCCACCTGGCATAAAAAAGCTGGCGAAGCCGTTAGCCGCGATGAGCTGATTGTGGACATCGAAACCGACAAAGTGGTGCTGGAAGTGGTAGCGCCTGCCGACGGCGTATTAGTTGAAATCGTAAAAGACGAAGGCGACACTATTCTCAGCAACGAAGTCATCGCACGGCTCGAAGAAGGCGCTGCACCCAGTGCCGACAGTGCACCCAAGCAAGAAGCAGCCGTAGCACCGGCCGCTGCAGCCAGTGGCAGTGACGAAAAACTCGTCAATCCATCTGCCCGCAAAATGGCGAGCGAAAACAACGTCAATGTGGGCGCCGTCGAAGGCTCGGGCAAAGGCGGTCGCGTCACCAAAGGCGATGTGATCGATCACCTGAAAGGCGGCTCGGCACCGGCTGCCCCCGCCCCGGCCGCAGCACCGGCCAGCAACAGTGGCGCCGTTGAAATGCCTGCCGGCGAGCGCACCGAAAAACGCGTACCTATGTCGCGCATGCGCGCGCGCATTGCCGAGCGCCTGCTGGAAGCCAGCCAATCCACAGCCATGCTCACCACATTTAACGAAGTGGACATGGGCCCCGTGATGGAGCTGCGCAAAAAGTACAAGGATCAGTTCGAAAAATCCCACAATGGCACCCGCTTGGGTTTCATGGGCTTTTTCGTTAAAGCCGCCGCCGAAGCGCTGCGTCGCTTCCCCGCTGTAAACGCCTCCATCGACGGTAACGACGTGGTTTACCACGGCTATCAGGATATTGGTGTAGCGGTCTCCACCGAGAAGGGCCTGGTGGTACCGGTACTGCGCAACACGGAACACATGGGCCTGGCCGATGTGGAAAACACCATTCGCGACTTTGGCTTGCGCGCGCGCGATGGCAAGCTGGGCATGAACGACATGATGGGCGGCACCTTCACAATTACCAATGGCGGCGTGTTCGGCTCGCTCATGTCTACCCCCATTCTGAACCCCCCGCAAACCGCCATTTTGGGTATGCATAAGATCCAAGAGCGCCCCATGGCCGTGAACGGTAAAGTAGAAATTCGCCCCATGATGTACCTGGCACTGTCATACGATCATCGCCTCATTGATGGTAAAGATGCGGTACAGTTCCTGGTAGCCATCAAAGACATGATTGAAGACCCGGCCCGCATCCTGCTGGAAATTTAATCCTCTGCTGCACACCTTTTTTCGGGGGCAACAGCCCCCTACACTTTTAGAATTGAGGACAAAACATGTCTGACAAATTTGACGTAATCGTGATCGGTTCCGGCCCTGCAGGTTATGTTGCTGCCATTCGCGCCGCGCAACTGGGTTTGAAAACCGCCTGTATCGAAAAGTGGCAAAACGCCGAAGGTAAAGGCGTCAATGGCGGCACCTGCCTGAACGTGGGCTGCATTCCCTCCAAGGCGCTGCTAGACAGCTCTTACAAATACCACGAAGCCAAAGAAGACCTGGGCATTCACGGTATCAGCACCAAAGACGTAAAAATTGACGTGCCCTCCATGATCGCCCGCAAAGCGGCCATCGTGAAGCAGCTGACCGGCGGCATTGCCGGCCTGTTCAAGGCCAACGGCGTCACCTCTTTTTACGGCACCGGTAAATTACTGGCCAACCGCGTGGTCGAAGTGACTGATTTTGAAGGTAAGGTGCAAACCCTGTCCGCCGACAACGTCATTTTGGCCTCTGGCTCTATCCCCGTGAATATTCCCGTAGCACCTGTGGACAACGACGTGATCCTGGACTCCACGGGCGCCCTGGAAATCGACAGCGTACCCGAGCGGCTGGGCGTGATTGGCGCCGGCGTGATCGGTTTGGAACTCGGCTCTGTGTGGAACCGCTTGGGTTCCAAAGTGGTGCTGTTAGAGGCCATGCCCAACTTCCTGGCCATGATGGACCAGCAAATTGCCAAAGAATCCAAGAAAATTCTGGAAAAACAGGGCCTGGATATTCGCCTGAATTGCCGGGTTACCGGTAGCGAAGTGACCGGTAAAGGCAAGAAGAAAACCGTTACCGTGACCTTCACCGACGCCGATGGCAACGAGCAGAAAGAAGTGTTCGACAAGCTGATCGTCTGTGTAGGCCGCCGCCCCTTCACCCAGAACCTGCTGTCGGCCGACAGTGGCGTCAACCTGGACGAGCGCGGCTTCATCTATGTCAATGACCTGTGTTCTACCTCGGCACCCGGTGTATGGGCCATTGGCGACGTGGTGCGCGGCCCCATGCTGGCCCACAAAGGCAGTGAAGAAGGCGTGGTGGTTGCCGAGCGTATCGCTGGCCAAAAGAGCATAGTGAACTACGATATTATCCCCAACGTTATTTATACCCACCCAGAAGTGGCATCGGTGGGTAAAACCGAAGAGCAGCTGAAGTCGGAAGGCGAACCCTACAACGTAGGTGTTTTCCCCTTCGCCGCCAGCGGTCGCGCCATGGCCGCCAACGAAACCGGCGGGATGGTGAAAATTCTGGCGCACGCCGACACAGATCGCGTGTTGGGTGCCCACATTGTTGGTCCGTCTGCTGCCGATTTGGTGCAGCAGGTTGCCATCGCCATGGAATTCGGCTCCTCCGCCGAAGACATTGGCATGACTATTTTTGGTCACCCGACTCTGTCCGAGGCGGTTAAAGAAGCGGCCCTGGCGGCGAATGGTCACGCCATTCACATCGCCAACCGCAAAAAGCGCAAATAATAACAATACGGCGTAAACGCCTCACACGAGGCACATCAGGGGGTCAGCCAGGCGTAGCGGCTGACCATCACAGGTACAGCGTATTGTGGTTATGACGGGGCCAATGCCCCATCCAACAAACGCACAAAGTGGAACGACATCATGAATTTGCATGAGTATCAGGCAAAGCAGTTGTTTGCCGAGTACGGTCTCCCGGTATCCAAGGGCGTAGCTGCGGCTACACCTGCCGAGGCTGTTGCCGCAGCCGCCGAGATCGGTGGTGACAAATGGGTAGTTAAAGCACAGGTTCACGCCGGTGGCCGCGGTAAAGCGGGCGGCGTAAAGCTGGTCAGCACCAAGCAGGAAATCGAAGATTTCGCCAAAAAATGGCTGGGCAACAACCTGGTGACCTACCAGACTGACGAAAACGGCCAGCCCGTATCGCGCATTCTGGTTGAATCCTGCACCGACATCGCCCAAGAGTTGTACCTGGGTGCAGTGGTTGACCGCGCAACCCGTCGCATCGTGTTCATGGCCTCTACCGAAGGTGGTGTAGAGATCGAGAAGGTGGCCGAAGAGACGCCCGAGAAAATCCTGAAGGCCGTCATCGACCCGCTGGTGGGCGCTCAGCCCTACCAAGCGCGCGACCTGGCCTTCCAGTTGGGCCTGAACGCGGCCCAGGTGAAGCAATTCACCAAGATCTTCTTAGGTCTGGCCAAAATGTTCCAGGACTTCGACTTCGCCCTGCTGGAAATCAACCCGCTGGTGATCACCGAAGAAGGCAACCTGCACTGCCTGGACGGCAAGATTAATATCGATGGCAACGCGCTGTATCGCCAGCCCAAGATCAAAGAAATGCACGACCCTTCGCAGGAAGACGAGCGCGAAGCCCATGCCGCCAAGTGGGAGCTGAACTACGTGGCCCTCGATGGCAACATTGGCTGTATGGTGAACGGCGCAGGCCTGGCCATGGGCACCATGGACATCGTGAAACTACACGGCGGCAAGCCCGCTAACTTCCTGGATGTAGGCGGCGGCGCCACCAAGGAGCGCGTAATCGAAGCGTTCAAGATCATCCTGTCCGACGACGCAGTAGAAGCTGTACTAATCAACATCTTCGGCGGCATCGTGCGCTGTGACATGATCGCCGAAGGCGTGATTGGTGCAGTGAAAGAAGTGGGCGTTAAAGTGCCCGTGGTTGTGCGCCTTGAAGGTAACAACGCAGACTTGGGTGCCAAGGTACTGAGCGAAAGCGGTTTGAACATCATCGCCGCTACCAGCCTGACCGATGCTGCACAGCAAGTAGTTAAAGCGGCGGGAGGCAAGTAATGAGCGTTTTAATCAATAAAAACACCAAGGTAATCTGCCAGGGTTTCACCGGCGCACAGGGTACATTCCACTCTGAGCAAGCCATTGCCTACGGCACCAAAATGGTTGGCGGCGTAACGCCCGGCAAAGGCGGCCAGACTCACCTGGGCCTGCCCGTGTTCAACACCGTGCGCGAAGCCGTAGAAGCCACTGGCGCCGAAGCCTCTGTGATCTACGTACCTGCAGCCTTCTGCAAGGATTCCATCCTGGAAGCGGCCAACGCCGGCATCAAGCTGATCGTGTGCATTACCGAAGGCATTCCTACCCTGGACATGCTGGAAGCGAAAGTGGTTGTGGATCAGTTGGGCGTGACCTTGATTGGCCCCAACTGCCCCGGCGTCATTACCCCCGGCGAGTGCAAGATCGGCATCATGCCCGGTCACATTCACCTGCCAGGTAAAGTAGGTATCGTGTCGCGTTCCGGCACCCTCACCTACGAAGCCGTTAAGCAAACCACCGATTACGGCTTCGGCCAGTCCACTTGCGTGGGCATCGGCGGCGACCCTATTCCCGGTTCTAACTTCATCGACATCCTGAAGTTGTTCCAGGAAGACCCCGCCACTGAAGCAATTGTCATGATCGGCGAAATTGGTGGTAGCGCGGAAGAAGAAGCCGCCGCTTACATCAAGGCCAACGTCACCAAGCCTGTGGTGTCTTACATTGCCGGTGTTACCGCACCTGCTGGTAAGCGCATGGGCCACGCAGGCGCCATCATCGCCGGTGGTAAAGGCACCGCCGACGAGAAGTTCGCAGCCCTGGAAGATGCCGGTGTGAAGACTGTACGCAGTCTGGCCGACATTGGTGCTGCATTGAAAGAAATCACTGGCTGGTAGTCTCCGCCATATTTCTGTCACAAAAGGGCCGCATTGCGGCCCTTTTGTTTATCTGCCTCCCCCCGTCGCTGGCCTCGTCCATCTGGCGTCTTAATTATCTTCAAGTTTTCAGTCAAGTGCCGATATCTTGCATATACTTTTAACGTATCTGGCACCCGCGAATAGACTTTCGCAATTTCCAGCTACTTTTTTATAACTGAAAAAATGCGGGGTTGTAATGAACTGGCTGAGTACAAGTATGCAAACGCGGCTAATGGCGATTGTGGGCAGCGGCCTGGCTGTGATGTTCATCGCCGCGCTTTACGCTGTTTCAGAACTCAATGGCACAGTGAACAAATACCAAACGCTGCTTAAAGAGCAAATTCACTTTGAGCGCAGCATTAACCAAATCAATTACGATTTTAAAATTCAAGTGCAAGAGTGGAAAAACGTCTTGCTACGGGGCCGCAATGAAGCCGACCGCGAGAAATACTGGGGGCGCTTTAAGGACAAAAGCCAAGAGATTCAAGAGAGCGCGCGCGCACTGGAGGCGGCTATGATTGGCAGCCCCTTTAGAGCCCAGGTGGAAGATTTCCGGGATTCGCACAAATCGATGTTTGACGCCTATAACAAGGGCTTTGAAGACTTTGTATTTGGGGAATTCGATCCCCAGGTAGGCGATCAAGCCGTCAAAGGCATCGATCGCCAACCGGCAGCGCTGCTGGATCAGGCGGCAGAAAATATCGCGCAGAACGTGAAAAAATTATCGTTGCAATTGCAGGAGCAAGCCAGCCAGCTGGCCACCACGGCCATCATTACGCTGATTCTAGCCGCCGCAGTGATCATGACAGTGCTCTGGTGGACGCTGAAAGGCAGCATTATTCAGCCCATCCACGGCATGATGGAAAATATCCGGCAATTCAGCAGTGGCGACTTTAGCCAAGCGCTCCACAGCCAGCGCATGGATGAAATCGGCAAGCTAACCCGCAATTTGGAAACCATGCGCAGCGAAGTGGTCTCGATCATTGCCGCTGTTCAAGCCACGGCCAAATCGCTGAGCCTCGCATCGGCCAATATCAACGAAACCGCCTCTGAGATCGCCCAGCACACGGGCAAGACAGAGCACTACACCGACCAGGTTTCCACAGCGATTAACGAAATGAGCGCCACAGTGCAGGAGGTAGCGGGCAATGCCGCCGGTGCCGCCGAGGCCGCCCAAGCGGCCGATGCCAATGCTAAATCCGGTCTGGATGTCATGCAGCAAACTATTGGCGCCATTAACAGCTTGTCGGAAGAAGTGAACAAGATCGCGCAAGCCATGGACAAACTGGAAAACGATACCTCCAGTGTGGGAACGGTACTTGGCGTCATCAAGGGCATTGCTGAGCAAACCAATTTACTTGCGCTCAACGCTGCTATCGAAGCCGCCCGCGCGGGCGAGCAGGGCCGGGGCTTTGCCGTTGTGGCCGATGAAGTGCGCGGCCTGGCACAGCGTACCCAGGAATCCACGGCAGAAATTCAACAAATCATTGAAACCGTGCAAAGCGGCGCCGCCTCGGCCGTCAAGGCCATGCGCGACGGCCAGGAAAAAACCAGTGCGACCGTCGATCTGGCGGGTCAGGCCGGGGGCTCCATTCGCGCGATTACCGATGCGGTATCTCGTATTCGCGATATGAACACCCAAATCGCCACCGCCGCCGAGGAGCAAAGTTACGCCTCCGATGAAATCGCCCGCAACGTGTCTGGCATGGCAGAGCTCGCGCAAAATGCCCACACCAGTGCCCGTCGCTCAACGGAAATCGCCAATAAACTCGACGGCACCAGTTCTGAGTTGTCGGGATTGATTGCGCGTTTCAGAGTGTAAACAGCAACCTCTAAAAGCAAACCGGCGCCGCGTTAATTCGCGGCGTTTTTGCCTTGGGCCCGCATGCGCTCGTTGACATCGCGCCATTGGGGTAAACTTTTCTCGGTATCGCTGGTTAGTTTTTTATCGCGCGACTTGGCCAGCCACAGGCCGTCGCCATTAAAACTGTAAATCGGAAATAAATCCGGCCGCTCCGAGGCGGGCAGAATGGTCTTATTGATATTATCGAGAATTAAGGGTTCGGCGCTCGGGCTTGGGTAGTAAGCCAGCACCATGTGCGCCTGATTGTATTCCAGCGCTTTTACATAGGTGATGCGCAGCTTTTCCGGATCTAGCCGGGTGTGCAACAGGGTCACGTATTTCCCGATAGAGAAATCTTCGCAGTCGCCGCCATTAGTGGCCAGTGTTTCGATAGGTGTTGCCCAGTAGTCTTCCTGCTGCCAGTGGGCGGCATCTGATACCCACGCAACCTGGTTAAAGAAGTCATTGGCCTGAGTCAGTTTATCCAAATCGGCTGGGTGATCGCGCAATGTGGCGCGCATGTGAACTGGCCAAGCGGCCACACGGGCGCGAGCCTCATCGCCCCAGGTCTGTTGAACCCAGGTCAACACCGCTTGCGTTACGCCAAAATCCTGTAATTGGGCCACCACTGCGGGGCAACTTACGAGTCCTACTACAGCGAAAACCTGCCACCCCTTACGTCGATTGCGCACTCTGGCCCTCCTTCTACGGCAATTGTGATTATAGTCAGCCCAGCATCGCCACGAGCGCTTTTAATCGGTAAAATTGCTCGCCCAAGCTATCTCAACCCAGCATCGAGGTCATAATGAGCATTCAGTGGTACCCAGGACACATGCACAAAGCGCGCAAGCAAATGCTGGAGTTATTGCCGCGCATCGACGTTCTGGTAGAGATTCTGGATGCCCGCCTGCCCCACTCCAGCCAAAATCCGGTGATCAGCGAGGCGCGGGGCGAGATTCCCGTCATTAAGCTGCTCAGCAAAGACGATATGGCAGATCCCGAGCGCACCAAAGCCTGGCAGGCGCATTTTGAGCGCGATAGTCAAACCCGTACGCTGGCTGTGGATTTGCGCAAGCCCGGTAAACTTAAAAGTCTGATACCCGAGCTGTGCCGTAAATTAGCGCCACAAAAAGCCGAGCAGAACCGTACCATTCACGTCATGGTGGCCGGAATCCCCAATGTGGGTAAATCCACCTTTATCAACACTATGGCCGGGCGCCCCGCCACCAAAACCGGTAACGAGCCCGCGGTGACCAAGGCGCAGCAACAGATCAACCTGGACGGCGGCGTCATCCTGTACGACACCCCCGGTATGTTGTGGCCCAAGCTCGAGCACGATAACACGGGCTTTAGACTGGCGGCCACCAGCGCCATCAAGAATACCGTAATTGATTTTGAAGACTTGGGCCTGTACCTGGCGGATTATTTAATGGCCCACTACCCAGAGGGCCTCAAGGCACGCTATGGCTTGCAAAACCTGCCCAAAGACAGCCACGGCCTGCTCGCCGCCATCTGCACCCGCCGAGGCGGTATGAAGGCCAACCAAGTGGATTTTTACAAGGGCGGGGAAATTCTGATTTCTGATTTTAGGGCCGTAAGGCTCGGCCAGGTCACCCTTGAAACACCCGAAGCCATCGAGCAGGAGCTGCGCGAGATCGAGGCGGAAAGAGCCCGTAAAGCCGCTATCGCCGCTGAAAAGGATGCGCTCAAAGCCCTGAAAAAAGCGGGTAAACGCCACACCTGATCCGCAACCCCTACACGGAGTTTGTATGTTCTTCCCCGAGTTATCGCTGTGGGCACACTTGGCCATTGCCGTAATTTTTATTTGGAGTGGTTTTGTACGCTCTGGCCTGGGTTTTGGCGGCGCCGTCCTTTCCCTGCCTTTTTTGTTGTTGGTCGACGACCGGCCACTGGTTTACCTGCCCATTATAGCCGTGCACCTGTTAGTGTTCAGCAGTCTAACCATATTCGGCGCACACACAGCGGCGGCAAAAACGCAACAGAACGACCAACGGGTAGACTGGCCTTTTCTTGGTCGGGCGCTGGCTATCATGCTGGTGCCAAAACTCATCGGCGTCTTCGGCCTGTTGGCCCTACCCAACGACATCATGACCGCCATTATTTTCGCCATCGTGCTGTTTTATTCGATCAGTTATATTTTGAATAAACCCTTCGTCAGCAAACAACCCTGGATGGATAAAGTACTGCTGATGCTGGGTGGCTACGTCAGTGGCACTTCGCTCATAGGCGCACCGCTGATCGTGGCGGTGTTCGCCGCCCACGTAGCGCGCGAACGTCTGCGCAATACATTATTTGCGCTCTGGTTTATTCTAGTGTCCATAAAAATGGCGGCGTTTGTCTGGGCCGGCGTGGATTTGCAATGGTTACAACACCTCTGGTTGTTACCCTGTGCAGCCATAGGCCACTGGGCGGGTCAACACTTTCACCAAAAACTGTTGCAGGCCGACAGCGCGCGCTTCTACCGCGGGCTGGGGTGCGTGTTGCTAGCGGTGAGCAGTTTTGGTCTGCTTAGCTATTTATTCTGAGTGCTGGCGTCTTGGCGCGTCACACTGATGGGCACCTGACAGGCGTCCAGTACGGCGGGCGGTTTTTCAAAAAAGAAAGGATGCTCGCGCACTCGGCGCGCCGAGAGTTTTTCCACAAACGCGGCCGCTTCGGTATGTTCGATACCCAGCGCCAGCCGTAAGTCCGCCGTTAGATCACTGCCCAGTGCGGCTCGAATGATCTGCGTTTGCGGCTCCCCCGGCGCAATGACACCGCTGCCAAGGGGATCGGCACGCAGTATTTTTTGCACCTTGTCCATGCCCCAGACGACGCGTCCAAATACCGTCATAATCCGATCCAGATACCGCGGTGCCTGACCAATAACGATGTAAAAATCACTGCTGCCGCTATCCGGTTCATTGGCTCGTGACAAACCAACCGCGCCCGGGCAATGCAATAGCCAGGCGCGCCCTTGCGCGGCATCCAGCCCAACAGCAAACCCCTGATAAAAGGCCGTGGCTGGCGCAAACATATCTGGCCGCTGGACCGGCGACAGCTGCCGACTAGGAGACCAGGGAATGACCGCTTCCAGAGGCAGCGAGGCAATCACCTTGGCGCCGGCGTCCGAGCCCGCCTCTCCCACACCGGCCTGGGCTACAAATCCGTCGATGACCCGATAAAACGCTCGGCCATCGTATACGCCCGCGCGCGTGAGCGATTGAATTTGTGCTACCGTTTTTGGAGCAAAGGTTGGGTTTAACTCGATCACCACCAACCCGGTATCAAGCGTGAGGTACCACAACAACGATTGATCTGGACTGCGAAATGATTGCCCCTGCACAGCAGCGGCCAAAAACACTAGTAAACCCACGCCCATCAATCGCCGCCACCGCGGTTGAAAACTTAGCGACTTACGCATTGTTATTGCCCTTATTTTATCGCGCAGGTGCTTCGCAACCGCGCCAGCTTAACACCCGCCCAATCTACCAGGACGTATAAATCAACGCGTCCATCAAAAACATCGCAATGCCGCAAATGTGCAAGAAAACTGCCATAAGAGCGCAAAAACACCGTCATCTTTGCCACTTAGATTAGCCCCACAAAAATGAGGGGGAAATATGGAACAACGCATCACCTGTCGCCTACTGGGTATCACTTTGCTTGTGGCTGCATTGCTGGTGCTGTCGGCCTGCCGAAGTGAACACGGTGCAACACCCGCGCCCTCACTGCTGGCAAGCTTTCCCGAGATTCCCGAGGCACTGCGCTATCAGCCGACCAATTCACGCATCACCAATCTCGAAGCGCCCATTCCCGCTCAGTGTTACACCCGCACAGAACAACAGCACAACCCTTGCTACGTGTGTCACCAAGCTTACGACCGAAGCCGTGCGGCCCCCTATCGCGCAAACAAGCTGGACGACGCCGCGCTGCAGGGCGCCTACCTGTTTTCCGATGTGGGCATTAACAATCACTGGCAAAATCTGTTTATCGATCGCACCGATTACATCGATGCCATCAGCGACGAAGCCATATTGGCCTATATCAATGAAGACAATTACAGTCCGTTGTTGGCACGCCTGAAGGCCCGTAACTGGCAGGGTTATCTGCCCGACCTGCAAGATTTTGCCTACCCCGCCCGCGCCTTTGACACCGAGGGGCACGCCCGCGATGGCAGTCGATGGGTGGCGTTTAACTATAAACCCTTTCCCAGTACTTTTTGGCCAACCAATGGTTCCACTGACGATGTGGCAATTCGATTGCCGCCCATGTTTTCCAGCCATCTAGGCCGCTATAGCGCAGACATTTACCGCATAAACCTGGCGCTGCTGGAGGCAAACATTAAATCCCTGCCGCATCTAAATGTGCGCCCATTCAACGAACAGCAATTTGGCATTGATATTAACGACGACGGCGCACTCAGCCCCCACCAAACGGTGCTGAAAGTGTCTGGCCACTACTTTGGCGACGCGGCCCATGTGCCGCTGTTGGCGCAACAATACCCGGAGGGCACCGAGTTTTTACACAGTGTGCGCTACGTGGGTGTCACCGAGACTGACGACATAGTAGCGCCGCCGCGCATGAAAGAGTTGCGCCATATGGTGAAAATTCGCGCGCTCTCCGACGCTTCTTTAGACAACCGCTATCGACGCGAGCGCAAAGAAAAAGTCGATGAGGAATTGCCCTATTTCGCCAACCACCGAGAGCGCGGTTTAGAAAACGACTTTGGCTGGTTATTGTCGGGTTTCATTGAAGACGATCAAGGGCATTTGCGTCCGCAAACCACGGAGGAAACCCTGGCCTGCATGGGCTGCCATTCGGCCATTGGTAGCACTATTGATCAAACATTTGCCTTTGGGCGCAAGGTAACCGGCGCCGAAGGCTGGGGCTACATCGACCTCAAGGGGATGCGCGACTCGCCGAGCATCAGCTCCAACACACCAGAAATACTGGAGTATCTACAGCGTGTAGGGGGCGGCGATGAATTTCGCCAAAACCAAGAAATGTTGAGTCGTTGGTTTAACGCACAGGGCCAGGTCGATGTGGAGGCCGTGCGCCAGGCCGATGTCTATACATTGATCACGCCCTCGCGCGAGCGCGCGCTCAAACTTAATAAAGCCTATACCCACACGGTAAAAAGCCAGCGCTTTGTTTTCGGTCGCGATGCCACCTGGCAACCGGCGAGCAATGTTTACCGCCATATTGACGAAAGCCTACCGCCCCTTGCGCGAAAATTTCAATTGCGCGGTTGGGATTTGCGTTTGAACTGGCAGGTACCTGTAACCGATCTGGCACACACAACTCAACCCCCAATTCATAACAAGCAACACTCTCCCGACTAAGGAATGGAACCCATGAAAGCAACGCAACACACCCTGCTCGCTCTGGCCATCGCCGCCGCATTGACCGGTTGCGGCAGTGACGGTGACGACGGACTTAACGGCATTAACGGCGCCGACGGTGCCGATGGCGCTAACGGCGTAGACTTAACCGAGGCACCCGCACTGATGCGCCTGGCAACACTGCCACTGAAAGCCGAAGTCACCGGTATCTTCAAAACCGACAACGGCGAGCTGTTTTTTAATATTCAGCACCCCTCCGACACCTTGCCGGCACCCGAAAACAATGCTGCCGTGGGCGTGATCGAAGGGCTGGACATCGATAGCCTAGACCCAAGGCTCGCCAGCGTTGCT
>NZ_JBTUOC010000065.1:0-98673 GCF_058345725.1 Simiduia sp.
GGGGGGGTTTTTTCGGGGGGGGGGCGGGGGGGCTTCACCCCCCCCCCCCCCTGCATCGGTTCCCCCCCCACTCCCCCCCACAAACACCACATGAGGCCCCTGGTTGGGGGCGGCCCGGTAGCCCGGGTGCAAATCCAAAAGCGCCACCTGATCATCGGTGAGTGGCAACCGTACTTCCACCACTTGGCTATCAAAGATACGGGCCACACGCGTACCCGGGCTCACGTACTGGCCGAGATTCACGTAGGTTTCGCGAACGCGGCCGTCAAAGGGCGCCGCTATGGCAGTTTTTGCCAAATCCAGTTGGGCCTGGGTCAGGTCGGCCTCGGCCGACGCCAAGGCGGCCTCCGCGGCCGCCAGTTGCGGCTCGCGCAGAAACAGGGCGTTGGCCTCTGGGTTACCCAGATCCCGCCATTCGCGTTGGGCTTGGCGCGCGCGGCCCTTTTCTGTGGCCAGCAGTTGCACCGCCTCGGCCACGCGGGCGCGCGCGCGCACCAGTGCCAGCTGGTAGTTGGCATCGTCGATATGCACCAGCGGCGCCGAGGCCGCAAAGAAATCGCCGGCTACGAAATTATCGGCCACCTGGGTCACCCGGCCCGCCACTTCGGCCACCAGGTCAATTTCGCGCAAGGGCGCCACCGTGCCCTCCGACGCCACCGTCAGTGCCATCGTCTCGGGCGCAATGGTAACCACCGGCACCTGGGGTGGCACAGGCGGCGCCTCGGGTTTGGGCTGTGGGCGCGGCTTCAGCAGCACCAGTGCGGCGGCCACGACTAGGCCCGCCAGCAGAATTACCACCCACAAATAACGGCGCTGCAATTGCATGAAAACTCCTCGGCAATGATTTTGGCTCGATTGTAATGAGGCCCGTCAGCAAGTTCACACCACTTTACGCAACTTGACGCCCGTTGGTCTAAACCTTAGCCAGCGTCACAGTTCAGGGCGAATTTCAAGGCTGTTTTTGGCGGGGCTTTTGCGCATAATGCGCCAGGCCGTGCGCCCCTGCGCACCCGAGAGAGCTAGTTAAAGAGGTTTGCATGAAGAGCATCGCCCTGCGCATCGCAGAAGAATTATCCGTCAAAGAAGCCCAGGTAGCCGCCGCGGTGGCGCTACTGGATGAAGGTGCCACCGTACCCTTTATCTCGCGCTACCGGAAAGAGGTCACGGGCGGGCTAGACGACACCCAGATGCGCAATCTGGAGGACCGGTTGCGCTATCTGCGCGAGCTGGAAGATCGGCGTGCTGCCATTCTCAAGAGCATTGAAGAACAAGAAAAGCTCACCGACGCGCTGGCGCCCCAAAACAACGCCGCCGACACCAAGACCGAACTGTAATATCTGTACCTACCATATAAACCCAAACGCCGCACCAAGGCCATGATCGCCCGCGAGGCAGGCCTGGAACCTCTGGCATTGGGCTTACTGGAAGACCCCACGATAGACCCAGAAGCGGAAGCGGCCAAATATTTCAACGCCGAGCACAAAATTGAAGACACCAAAGCGGCCCTGGATGGCGCCAAGCAAATTCTGATGGAAAAATTTTCAGAAGATGCTCAACTGCTGGGCAAGTTGCGCGATTACCTCAAACAAGAGGCGCACATCACCGCCAAGTTGATCGACGGCAAAGAACAAGAGGGCGCTAAATTCCGCGACTATTTCGAGCACTCGGAGTTGCTCAAAGACATTCCCTCGCACCGGGCTTTGGCGCTGTTTCGCGCCCGCAACGAAGGCATCATTACCTTGTCGATGACCGTCGGCGACGAAGAGGCCAATCGCCTGTCGCACCCCTGTGAGCCCATGGTGGCCGAACACTGGCAGGTAAAAGACCTGGGCCGCCCAGCCGATAAATGGCTGGCCGAATGTGTGCGCTGGACCTGGCGGGTCAAGCTGTTAACCCACCTGGAAACGGACCTCTTTAACGAAGTGCGCGAGCGCGCAGAAGAGGGCGCGATCGGCGTGTTTGCCAGCAACCTGAAAGACCTGCTACTGGCAGCTCCAGCGGGCCAAAAAGCCACCATTGGCCTGGACCCCGGTCTGCGCACGGGCGTTAAGGTAGCCGTGGTAGACGCCACCGGCAAAGTGCTGGATCACGGCGCTATGTTTCCCACGCCGCCGCAAAATCGCGTACGCGAGGCCGAGGCCATGTTGGTAGCATTTTGCAAAAAATACGATGTGGGGCTAATCGCCATCGGCAACGGTACCGCCTCGCGGGAAACCGATAAATTTGTGGGCGACGTGCTCAAAGCCCACAAGGATATTAAGGCGCAAAAAGTCATGGTGAACGAAGCCGGTGCCTCGGTGTATTCCGCCTCCGAATTTGCCGCCAAGGAATTTCCAGATTTAGACGTGACTATACGCGGCGCCATATCCATCGCCCGTCGCCTGCAGGACCCCCTTGCGGAATTGGTAAAAATTGACCCGAAATCCATCGGGGTAGGCCAGTACCAGCACGATGTGTCGCAGGTACAGTTGGCGCGTTCACTGGACGCAGTAGTCGAGGATTGTGTAAACGCCGTCGGCGTGGAAGTGAACACCGCCTCTAGTGCATTGCTTTCCCGGGTCTCCGGCTTGAACCAAACACTGGCCAATAATATCGTCGAGTTCCGCAACGCCAACGGCGCCTTTAAAAGCCGCGACCAGCTCAAAAAAGTGCCTCGTTTGGGCGAAAAAACCTTTGAACAAGCGGCGGGCTTTTTGCGCATACGCGATGGTGAGAACCCTTTGGATGCCTCGGGCGTCCACCCCGAGTCCTACGCGGTGGTGGAACGCATTGCCGGCAGCCAGAACCGCAATTTAAAGGGCATCATTGGCGACACGCAATTTTTGCGATCCATCGACGCCAAGGCCTACGTGGATGAGAAATTTGGTCTGCCCACCATCACCGATATTCTGAAAGAACTCGACAAGCCTGGGCGCGATCCGCGCCCCGAATTTAAAACCGCGCAATTTACCGATGGCGTAGAAGAGCTCAAAGATTTGGAACCGGGGATGATCCTCGAAGGCACCGTTACCAACGTCACCAATTTTGGCGCCTTTGTTGATGTGGGCGTGCACCAGGACGGCCTGGTACACATTTCGGCGCTGTCGAACACCTTTGTGAAGGACCCGCGCGAGGTGGTCAAAGCAGGCGACATCGTGAAGGTCAAAGTAATGGAGGTAGATATTCCGCGCAAGCGCATTGGTCTATCTATGCGCATGGATGACCAGCCCGGCGAAAAGGTCAGCAGCGGCAGTCAAAGTCGGCGCGCCAGTACCCACAATCGCGCAGCTGCGCCGGCCAAACCACAACAGGGCACCATGGCGGCACTCTTTGCGCAGGCCAATAAAAATAAAAACAATCGCCTTTAGGTGAGCGCCTTCTAAACCCATAAAAAAACCCACCGATCGGTGGGTTTTTTTATGGCTGTTATTGCCTCAAATGGGCCGGGAGCCGTAATTGCTGGTGGGCTTGCGCGGCGGATCGGCGGTAACATTGTTGTCCACATGATTGATCTTGCCGCCGCGCGACAAATACTCTTCGATCTGCGCATTTAACGCCGCGCGGGTGGCCTCACGGGATTTCACCGAGTAGTCCACCAGGTGGTCGTCCGGTATGGCTGGACTGCTGTCGTCATCACTGTCGCTGTCGCCATCAAAATCTGCCGAGGCCGAAACGTCGCTGCTGTCGTCGTCATCGCTGTCGTCTGCCGCCTCCAGTCCCGACTCAACCAGGTCTTCCGCCTCTTCTGCCTGAGGCTTGGCTTTTTTGGGTTTACGTGTTGCCATTTTTATCACCTAACAACAGTTGAACTAAGTCTGCAATCCGGGCGCCCGGCGCCTGAATAAGACAGCCAAGTCGCACAGAGGCTTTGCGTGATTTTTAATGACTTTGGGCCCGTTCTGCAAGAGCCCACCATCAAATTTTTTACCCCGTCAAACACCTGCCGCGGGATTGTTACCAGGGGTAACTTTTTGCGATACATCCGGTACAGATCGTGCGCCGGTACTAGCGCCGATGGCGATAAAGCTCCCTCGAACCATACATATAGTTCAAATCGACCGGTGTGGAAAATAATTGATTGTTTTTTTTAGGCCAATTCGTAAGCATGGACCCAATACTGAAAACGCTAGGTTATGTCCCATGACTGCTCTGCCCTCGCTCGCTGCCCCTAAACCAGTCGTTCTAGTCAGCCAGTGCCTGCAGGGGCAAGCCGTGCGCTACGACGGTGGTCATAAAGACCAGCCACTGTTACACCGGCACCTTTGGCCCGCAGCCCAGGCCTTAGGCGTTTGCCCAGAGCTGGCGGCCGGACTGGGCTTGCCACGGCCACCGATACGTCGGCAGCGGGGCCCCGAGGGCGAATATCTAGCGCTGGCTGAAACGGGGGCGCCCGCGGCGGCGCAACTGGTACCTCACTGCCGTACTGCAGCCGGCCGCCTAGCCGAAAACCACCCCAACGGCGCGCTGCTTAAAGCCCGCTCACCCAGCTGTGGCTATGGCACCAGCCCACTGTTCAACGAGCGGGGCCAGCAGGTGGCTATCGGCGATGGCGTGTGGGTGCAGGCTCTGCGCGCCCAGCTGCCGGGCCTGCTCATTGTAGATGAGACGCAGTTGCAATCGGTGTTGGCCTGTCGACAATTTTTAGGGCTGCTGCGATTGCATTGGCTAGTGTCACGGCAGGCGCTGCCGGCGGCCTGGCGGGCCTACTTGCAACAGGCTAACCCGCACCATGCAGGCGCTGATTTAGGTTTGGCGCAAGTGGCCAACGCTGTGGGGAGGGAAGGGGCAGCGCTGAAGTACTTGGAAGAGCTGCCCTGGCGCCATTAACTGGCGGCCGTTAAACGGCTTCTGCGCCGGTTTCACCGGTGCGGATGCGGATAATTTCTTCCAGTGGAGTAATAAAAATTTTGCCGTCGCCAATTTTGCCAGTGTGCGCCGCTTTAGTGATGGCCTCTACCGCCTGCTCAACCATGCCGTCGTCAACGGCCAGCTCCAGTTTCACTTTTGGCAAGAAATCCACCACGTATTCCGCTCCGCGGTACAACTCTGTGTGGCCCTTCTGGCGTCCGAAGCCTTTCACTTCGGTAACGGTCATGCCCTGCACGCCCACTTCAGACAAGGCGGTGCGTACGTCGTCCAATTTGAAAGGTTTTATGACTGCCGTAATCAACTTCATGAGAGGGTCCTTTAATAGCTCGCAACCAATGGAGTGGCGGAACATTACACGCTCAGCGCGACAAAATCACCCGCTAGCCGCGATTTTTTGCGGAGTTACCTGGCCGGCGAGAAAAATGCACAAAAACGGTGCCAAAAAAAATCCAGCCAAAGCGGGCGCCGTTGCCCGATTATAGCTGGATTTTCTTTGCACCTTGTGGGGGTTGGTCGCAGCCAGCGCTCAGCCCCCGGCACATTTACTTGGTGGTGAACTCAGGATAGGCTTCCATACCACACTCTGACAGATCTACACCGTTGTACTCTTCTTCGTCGGTGACGCGGATGCCGATCAACAACTTCAGTACCACCCAGGTGGCGCCACTGGCGACAAACACCCAACCAAAGATTGTCAGTGCACCAATCAGCTGACCGCTCAGCTTTGCATCGGCATTGGTGTAAGGTACAACCAACAGGCCAAACAGACCGACCACACCGTGCACCGAGATGGCACCCACGGGGTCATCGATTTTCAGCTTGTCTAAGGTGAGAATTGAGCCCACCACTAACAAACCACCGATGGCACCGATCACTGTCGCTTGCAGTGCAGAGGGTGTATCGGGACCCGCGGTAATGGCTACCAGCCCCGCCAGTGCACCGTTGAGGGCCATGGTCAAATCCGCTTTGCCAAACAGAATCTGTGCCAGCAATAGTGCGCCAATCAAGCCGCCGGCGGCAGCGGCGTTGGTGTTCATGAACACGATGGCCACGCTGTTGGCGCTGTCCACTGACGCGGTGGCCAGCACCGAGCCACCATTGAAGCCAAACCAGCCCATCCACAGGATGAAGGTACCCAAGGTTGCCAATGGCAGGTTGGCGCCGGGAATAGCAATAGCTTTGCCGTCGGCTGTGTATTTGCCTTTACGCGCACCGAGAATCAACACACCCGCCAACGCAGCAGCTGCACCGGCCATATGCACAATGCCCGAGCCCGCGAAATCCAGGAAGCCCAACTCGCCCAGGTTGTACAAACCAAAGACGTCGTTGCCACCCCAGGTCCAGCTGCCTTCCATTGGGTAGATAAAACCCGTCATTACCACAGCAAACGCTAAAAACGCCCACAGTTTCATGCGCTCGGCCACGGCGCCAGACACGATTGACATGGCCGTTGCGACAAACACTACCTGAAAGTAAAAGTCGGCAGAGGGCGCGTAGGTGGCATTTTCTTCGCCGCCTTCCACAACACCTGAGCCCAAGATATCACCTAGGAAGAACCACTCGGAGGCCCAGCCTTTGTACATAATGCCGTAACCGCAAATCATGTACATGGTGCAAGAAATGGCAAACAGGGCCACGTTTTTAGTAAGAATTTCGGTGGTGTTTTTGGAGCGAACGAGGCCCGCTTCCAACATGGCAAAACCCGCTGCCATCCACATAACCAGCGCACCGCACACCAAAAAGTAGAAGGTGTCCAAGGCGTACTGGAGCTGAAAAATATCGTTTTCCATGAGAGTCTCCACAGAGCTAATAATTAAAATATTTATTACAGTGCGTCTTCGCCGGTTTCCCCGGTACGAATACGAATCACCTGCTCAAGAGGCGACACAAAAATTTTGCCATCACCAATTTTTCCGCTGTTAGCAGCTTTGGTGATCGCTTCCACAATGGTATCTACCTGGGCGTCGCCGACGGCCACTTCCACTTTGGTTTTCGGCAAAAAGTCCACCACATACTCTGCGCCGCGGTAGAGTTCTGTGTGGCCTTTTTGTCGGCCAAAGCCTTTGACTTCGGTGACGGTAATACCCTGCACGCCGTTTTCAGACAGCGCCTCGCGCACAGCGTCCAACTTGAACGGCTTGATTACTGCGGTAATCAGTTTCATCGCTTTCACTCCTTAGGGGAAAGCGCCCGTCGGACGACGGGCGCGAATGTCATTACAGATCGAAAGACTTGCTAATGGAGAAGTTAAAGGCCTGACCGCCTGTGGCTTCACCCTGTGAATTCAGCTGATCGGATAACTCCTCGCTGTTAAAAATTACAGCGGCGCCAAAATCGATTTCGCTGATGGTGGTGCCGTAGCCAAACTCCAGGTACTCACCTTCAAAGTCTTTGCTGTAAGAGCCCACTTTGCCGTAGAAACCGTTGTGCGACAGGGTCACTTCCAGGAAGCCGTACTTGTTGTCTGAACCGCCGTCAACGCCGTGAACACCGTCTGAGTAACCGATGCTCAAGAATTTGTAATCCAGGCCCAGGTTCACTTCGCGATAGTAGGTATCGAATTCACCGGTGTACTCGTAATCGGTCACGCCCACGGTGAGCGACAGATCTTCAGTGGCAGTAAACGTGTAACCACCGTATAGATCCACTTCTAAGCCATCGCCCACATCGGCACCCCAAACGCCTGCGTAGAAACCGTTGGCTTCCACGTCAAAACCACCGTTCGCAGAAGATGCTTTTTGTAAAATACCGCGGTAGTAGTACTCGGTGTTAAAGCCCAGGTTTGCGCTGACATCGGCAGCCATAGTGGGTACTGCAACGCTTGAAGCGGCCAGCACGGCCGAGGCAATAAGAGATTTGACAACCAGTTTCATGTTTTCCTCCTCAGGAATTTTTTTAAGCCCGAACTTTGTTGTGTATTTGAGCGGACTACCCCGTAATCAGGTAGAAGGCCTTATACAAAACCCTTGCCAACTTTAAATTAGGCTTTTAATAACAAAGACTTACCTAATTTTATGGCACTCCCGTTTTGGCCAGCTAAGAAGCGACACCCACCTTTTGCTTTATATTGGTGCGCACCGAGCAGCCTGCGCACCAAGGATAGGCACAGCCCACAGGCGCGTGCATTTATCGCCGTAAAAAGATTGAAAAAGCCCCAAAAAGGGGCCCAAATAGACGCCTGAGCAGGTAAACTCATGGGGCAGGAAAGGAGCTATGGCTATGTTGCCCCACGAATTACTGAACGAATTTAAACAAGCGCTAAACACCGGGGCGCCCGCCGGTGCGAACGAGGCTCGCGCACTGCTCAACAGCCTAATGACGCGCTTTAACCTGGTGAGCCGAGAGGAATTTGACGCCCAGACGGCCGTGCTCGCGCGCACCCGGGCAAAGCTGGAAAAAATGGAGGCCGAGTTGGCGGCCCTGAGCCAGCAGCTGAACGGCAAATCCCGCTAACGCCTAAGTGACCACAACTGGATTCAAGGAAGAAACGCTGACAAAGGAGTGTCTATGTCCCTCGCAATCGTCCACTCGCGCGCCCGCGCCGGTATTGACGCCCCCCCAGTCACCGTCGAGGTACACCTGTCGAACGGCCTACCGGGCCTGGCCATCGTCGGGCTTCCGGAAACCGCCGTAAAAGAGAGCAAGGATCGCGTGCGCAGCGCGCTGATCAACAGCCACTTCGAATTCCCCAGTCGGCGCATTACCATCAATTTGGCACCGGCCGATCTGCCCAAGGACGGCGGCCGCTTCGACCTGCCCATTGCGCTGGGCATTCTGGCGGCCTCCGGGCAGCTGCCTTTGACGGCGCTTAAAAATCTGGAGTTTATCGGCGAGCTGGCGCTGTCGGGCGAGCTGCGCGGGGTGACCGCCTGTTTGCCCGCTGCCATGGCCAGCCACAGCGCCGGACGACAATTGGTGGTGGCCCGCGCCAATGGCGCCGAGGTGGCCTTGTTTGATCGGGGCCAGTCGCTGGTGGCCGACAATCTGCTGCAAGTGTGCGCACACCTGCAGGGCCAGGCATCGCTACCGGTGGCCGAATCACAGCCGCCCACGCCACTCTGCACCAACCAAGACCTGGCCGATGTGCGCGGTCAGCCCCAGGCGCGCCGCGCCCTGGAAATCGCCGCCGCAGGGCAGCACAACTTACTGCTCTACGGCCCCCCCGGCACCGGTAAAACACTGCTGGCCAGCCGCTTGAACACCTTATTGCCGCCACTGAGCGCGGCCGAGGCGCTGGATGTGGCGCTGGTGCATTCGGTGGCCGGCGCGCCGTTGCACTGGGGCCAGCGCCCCTTCCGACACCCCCACCACACAGCCTCGGCGCCGGCGCTGGTGGGTGGCGGCTCGCAGCCCAAACCGGGCGAAATATCCCTGGCCCACCGCGGCGTGCTGTTTTTGGACGAGCTGCCGGAATTCGCGCGACCGGTGTTGGAAGTACTGCGCGAGCCCATCGAGCACGGCGAAGTGCGCATTGCGCGCGCGCAGGCCCAGGCCAATTTTCCCTGCCACTTTCAATTGATCGCCGCCATGAACCCCTGCCCGTGCGGCTATTTCGGCGACAGCCGAGGCCGCTGTCGCTGTAAACGACAACATAAAGCAGGAATAAACAACGCTAAATGGGAATATACAAAGTTAGGATGGAACATGAATACAGACCACCCGTTAGATAAGTGTGCATGACAAAAGAGCGGGGGAAACCTCTAATGGAGGGATTTACGGCGAGGGTGTTCATGACACCATAGTTTGGCCACGTTTTGACACCATAGATTGGCCATTCGAAGGCTTACTTTCAACTGCCCCCCTGTTTACTCAAGATTCGCGGCAGGTGCAGTGTCAAAGCTCAGACTCCAGTGGGGATTCTGGATCGCAAGGCCAAAACCCTCACAACAGGTCAGACGTCGCCCAATAAACCACGCTAAGGATCTTCGCTCTTCGTTCAATGCTCCGGCTTGGCTATACACCACTTATAAGCATCTTAAGTGTGTTCCATAACGTCGGCATATATTGACCGTTGCCGACATTATGGAACATAATTGACGTATGAAAAGTGCCGGCCAACAAATCCTAGAACTGGCTCGTACCCAAGGGCTTATCCGTCCCCGCGATATTTCCTCACAGGGGCTGCCCCGCGTCACCCTCACCAGGCTAGTTCGGAATGAGCAACTTGTTCGAGTTGGTCGCGGTCTGTATGCACTCCCTAACAGGCAGTCCTCAGAACATAGCTCACTTGCAGAAGTTGCCAGCAAATATCCTGAAGGAATCATTTGCCTACTCTCCGCGCTGCGTGTACACGAACTTACCACGGCATCGCCATTTGAAGTTTGGCTTGCCATACCTCATAAAGGGCGAGCGCCGAAAATAGACTACCCGCCACTGCGAATTATTCGGTTCTCAGGGAAAGCACTAACCGAGGGCATTGAAGAGCACTCAGTCGACGGAGCAACGGTCAAAGTGTCTAATGTCGCGCGCACGGTAGCCGACTGCTTTAAATTTCGAAATAAGATCGGGCTGGATGTTGCACTGGAAGCCCTACGAGAGGCTTGGGACAGCAAGCGGGCCAGTATGGATGACCTGTGGCGGTACGCAACGATGTTCCGAGTTGCGAATATTATGCGGCCATACATGGAGAGTCTTTCATGACCAAGCGAAATGTGGCCGCTTCAGTGCGAGAAAACTGGCTGAATGGCTGAAAAGTGCTAGGGAAGCGCGCGGCTGGAGTATGCGTGATCTGGGTGACCTAATCGAAGAGCCCCACTCCTTCGTTCAAAAGACAGAAAGCATGGAGCGCCGCTTAGATCTATTCGAGTATGTTCAATATTGCTCTGTTTTAGGGGTGAACCCTGAAGAGGGAATCTCGCTTATCAAGCGGAAGTGATTCTGCCATTCTGAATAGTGAGAAACGAAAACTAAATCACGGCTTTTATTTTGTTCCATTCCTCGGTATTTATTCGGATTTACCTAGATTTCGTAACAGAGGAGCTAAGAGGAATACATAATCTTCAGGGGACTGATGATTTGCAGTGAGCCTACCTTTTCGGAATTGGAAAGCCCTGGGCGGCGGCGCGGCCGATGGGGCTATTTGCCAAATGGACTTTGGCGTCAAACTTCCCTTCCTTTCGAGCTTTTTCCATTGCCTGCCGCTCTAACTCAGGCATATCTGCAATATGCCTAGGTAATGGTTGGTGTTTCAAATTATCTTCAGGTTGCGCCTTTTTCACAATAGTCGTACCTGTTTACTGGCCGTTTATAGTAAGTTTGATGATATCTTAGCTCGATTTACCCCAAGCTAATAAGGGCTGACTCTCAGGTAAAGAGGAGCCAGGCAACCTGCCAGGCTCCTCAATAGGTTGACCGGAACCGCCTCTGGGACCATGCACCAAGCCGGGCGGGCGGCCATCTTTCTGAGGCGTTTGCTATGGCAAACGCCTTTGAATCACCTTTGTTTTGCGAAACTCACCCAATCTAGAGAGAAGTGTTCGATACAGTTTGTACCTTAGCACATTTCATAATAGCTGGTGGAACCTGCATCATATCCAAGCGGTTTAGCTTGGTCCAAGAAGGAATAGCTATACCTTTCTCAATCTGATCTTCGATAAGGGGCCAACAGACTTCAACGTCCTCGACGGAGCTTTGGAGCTTGCCCTGAATGCAAATAAGAAACGATTTAAGCGTGTTGTAGTGATCCCTGAGAGCCGTTGTTTGTTGTTTGAATAATTGGCGGTAGTAGAGAGTTAAAACGGGTAACTGTCAGATCAAGTCTGAGCTACTACATCTAACTTAATCCCAAAATTTCAGGCCATCTGCGTGCACCAGCAAGGCCTTCGAAAGATGGTCGCCCGCTTGGCTTGGTGCTTGGTCCCACAAGCGGATCCGACCAACCTCTTTAGACTGAATGCATGAGGTTTTGGCAACCTTTTATCCTAAACCTAATTGTTTGAAAGCAAAAAAACTCTACTAAGAACAGCGCTCACTTTATGTGGGATCTAACCCTAAGAATAATTTAGGACGCAAAATTAACCTGGCAATCTAACTTCGCGGAAAGACTCTCCAAGCTGGAGAGCTGCGCTACGTCGATCTCCCATATCAACCAAAATATCGAGTATTCTCAAAAATTTCTGAGCCAACTCTAAATTAAGTGGCGTATCACGATGCGCAAAAAACTGAACCAATTCAGCTATCCGAGCAGGAATAAATGTTCCGTGCCATCCCTTTAGGTTATCGCTCCCTCCATGGATTATTGAGATAATTTGATCTGCAAATACCTCAGCCGGATAACATTCCTTGGATCTCTCGCAAAGAGTCAAATATGGATCCATTACGGACGCAGCCCAACCCCCAGCCCTAATAAATTTATCGACCAAAGGAATAATAAACCGAATATCCGACCAGTCCCCATTTACAAACCTGGCCGCTAGCTCTGCACGTTCGATGGAGACAAACATCAATGTCTCTACCAACCTCGGTTGATCAAACCCTGAAAATTTCCCACTTCTATAGCTATCACGTTTGAAGACAGGAGCTTCCAGAAATCTATCAAGGCAAAGATCCAGTATCTGCTTGGCATCCTCTGGCATCACAGTCGCATCATATACATACCCACAAATATAAGTATTTGCGAATGGAGACAATAAAGCCCAGCAATTTTCATCTTCCAACCGCATTACTGGATCAAACAGAATGGGCTGAAACTCTTCAAAAGGAATAAGACCTGCTACGTGCCCCAGCCGCGAACCCAAAGCATGGGTCCATTCCATAATACGAGTGGACGATTGATTTCTTCGTCCTCGCTTTACCCATGGAGGAGAGTTTTTTTCATTGGTCCAAACGAGTACAGATGCTAAAAAATCAATAAGTAAACCTTTTGCTTCACTATTTAACACCTCTTCAAATGGAATTTTACTGATAATTTCCGAAGCTTTCTTTGAATTCCAGAAAACATTAGGCTCACCCCAGCTGACTGAAGTGTCTTCAATATCATTCCATTCGTAGTCTTCATGAAAATGAAATCTGTTCGCTTTTTCTTTACTGACTCGAACCCATGCGGGAGGAGGTAATGGCAGAGCCGGCCATTCTTCACTCTGGGTATAAAACTCTATTGCCTTATGAATTGTAAGAACTAAATCGTCTGCACTATCATCCGACGGTTCATCGTACTTCTGTCGACGAGGGACATGACACAACGAAAAAGCCAGCCAAAGTATGACCCAAACCAACTTCGGATCATCAGACCACAGTTTGACAGCCTCTTCAATTGCAGACAGGGACACTATCTCGAGTGGATATGCAACAAGACAAATCAAATCGATTATTGCGCTTTCAGTTGCAGTACCATATCGAATTTCAGAACCAATAGCTTTCGCAACGAAAATTAAATGGTGCCATGGAATAAGACTTTGCTCAGACCACATTGGTCCACGTTTTTCTTTTAGACCAATTGCCCTGGATAATATGCGACGCCCCCAATCAAGATCACTGTCGCTAACACCATCTCGAAAAGTTAGAGCTATGGCAGATGCCGATGCAACTGCTCCACGACGAGTACCTATTTCTAGTCGCTGATCTTCATCTTCAATCAAATCATCTGAATTCTCAAATAACGCTTCGGAATCAATTTCCTTAGCAAACTTTATTGCTCCTTCTACGGTAAACCCTTCTCGCAAAACTCTATCTTTCAAACATTCTGATGCCCAGTTCCAAAGATTCGATTGTCGTAGGTATGTCGATGCTTCTTTTGCCTTAACAACATTTTCCGGAGTTGACGCAGATGGGCTCACATGAACAATAGCAATATCATCAGATTTTTCTTCCACTCGATATGCTTGATAATTTTTCTCGTCTACCAGTTCGGCATACTTATTCGCTTGTGCAGTCAAATGTTCAGTCGCGGCTGTAATTTTACGATGTTCTTCATATTGATAGGGAAGGTTATGCTTAAAATTTAAGATGGCCTCGCTTATTCGCTGGCTGATTGATTCCCTAGAAAAAACAAACCTGGGCACCATCCAGCTCAACTCTTTTTTTCGTGCCAGGCGATCGTTAGCAGCCCGAATTGCATCCACGTGAGGCATATCGGCTTTATTCATAAATCCCATCAGATTTGCTGAAGACGAGAGATCTTGTCTCATGCGATTGAAATCTGCAGCCAAAAGCCGTTGAGAAGAAACTAGAGATAGTGTTACTTCAGAAACAACCTCAGTATGAATTGTAATCATTGATGCAATACCCAATGCTGCGATGCATTCGTTTCCTTCAAGGATTTCCTTAATCAACTCGTCAACATTCCTGCCTCGTTCTAATTCAGAAAAACACCACTCTTCTAACGCCATGAATCCACAGCCAATTGCATCCGGCGCCCACATCGATCGAAACCATAAATACTCTCTATCCGTCCCCCAAAATAATTGCTCTCCCCAGGGAAACATAATTTTTAAAGGCAAAGGTTTGCCTTTTGGGTCATGAGAAAATTTGTGCATTTGTCGCCATGCGGTCATAGCATGATTGCAAAGATCTTTTAAAAGGATAAGTGCATACTTAGGCTGAGATTTAAAAAGAGATAAAAAGGGCTCTCTAAGTGGAGAGGGAGGATTAAAGTTTCGATGGTCATCATTCAAGCATGCACCATCTGTTTCGAAACTCATGGAGTCATAACCTATCTCAAACCCAAAATCCAGCATCAAATTTTCATCATCTGTTCGATCAATCTCATTTTTTGCCAATATAGCGTCTCGAGCATCCTGCTCCTTCTGTCGTTCTCGTTTCTTACGTTCAAACTTATCTTGAGGCAGTTCTTCTTTTAAATATCTCAACGTAAGCTCTACTAGAAGTTCTGGTATAACATCAGCAATAATCGGGCTAAAGCTAATAATTGAACGAAATTCTTTCTCGTCGATGCGATTAGACTTTATTAATCGCTGTAAATAACTTGTGACGAATTTCGGCTCGGATTTTGACGACCTCAGTAGCATCTGTTCCAGTGATTTTCTAAACTCGGCTTGATTTGGAACTTCCTGCCAAAATGTAGTATTTTCGTCTGGCTGCTTCGATTCGGTTGCAATATCAATTCGATCCAACCATGAAGCACAGAGATTCAAAATCGCTCGTGATGTTGGATTAGACAATTCAGAAAGCCCGTTTTGCCAAACTTCGAAAATAGCAACAACATCTGGATAGAGCTTCTGGGGGATCGATGAAATACGCCGAACAACAAAATTGATTAGCCGCCACCAGGCAGAAAAATCTGAAGGCCAGCCAAGGTAATCAGCAATACGTTGACGCTGCTCAACAGGGAGTTCTCCTGCAATAATTTCAGTGTTTGGCGAGGTTTTTTCAGCCTGAAACCATACCAAAACCTTCTTTAAAAATCGAAAATCATCAGTAAATGTCGCTTTCTCAAATTGCTCTTCATGCTGTTCGAATTTGGCATTTCCAACTGGGCCCGCAAGCCATGCTCGTTGCCATTGCGACCTTAGCTCCGGATCTTCGGTCTGACTGAGGTAGTCTATCCAGCCATCCCCATTAAAAAACTCCCATTGAGAAACCAGTTCTACAACCCTGGCAACGGCTGGAGGCTCGCCGCACGCCTTTATTTCGCGGATCCATTCTGCTTCTTGATCTGCCAAGACATAAAAGTAAGCCCATTCGAAAAAGATATCGTGTGTGAACCTGACTGATATTCCTCTACGTACTTGCTGAAGAATCCCGTCGGCAATTAGTCCATCAATTTGATCTACCGAGCCAAGCTGACTTATTCGAATTGGCTTACTCAGTTCTCTTGAGCGAATTCTCGCAAGGTCAAGCAAAGCTCGCTGACGCAATAATACATTTTTGCCATCAGTGTCGTATCCACCACGAAGCCACCAATGCTCAATTAAATCTACCTCGGACCCGGGAACGAATTTAGTAGTGCTTGTATCACCTCTATAACTTTGATCAAGAATCTTCGCAAAAAAGGGACGACGAACAATTTCTTGTACCTGTGGCACGCCGAAAAGAAGACTCTTCAAATGAGGTTTTGCTTTCGCCAGAATTTCAGCCTCATCATCGTTCAAGTGATTTACGGGAAGTGTTTCGATCGTTTCCTGGCTCAAAAAGCTTTCAAGCCAATTTCGAAGCATTTCAATCCCGGTATCACGAAGAGAAACAACAATTTTCCAGTTGCCCAACAATTCCGATTGTGTGATAACCCGAAACAAGTCCAGAACAATCGGCTGCTGTGACTTTTCAATACGATCGATGGCATCTATAAACAGAATTGGTGTACCTGACGCTCCAACCTCTACGAGTAATGTTTCCAAAGAAACACCAGAAAGTCCCTGCGAAGCTGCATAGCTAATCCAACTGGTACCTTCGAGTTGTTCCGCTTTTAAGAAGAGTGTCGGACCAATCTCTAATGATCGTTGAACTTCACTACGAACTAAAACAGATTTACCGCTGCCTGGCAGGCCTGTTATTTGGACAAGCCTTGCCTGCTTCAGTTTTGAACTCAATTTATCAACAAGTGAGCCTCTATCAAGCTTTGTTCCACCTACATCATCAGGTATTAGTGCAGCATATCCTTTCGCCAGCGCTGAAATTTTATTCAGATCGCCGCGCAAGGAGTTTGCACCATTAAGACGTGTATTTTGGGAAATTAATCGCACAAGCCGGGCACGATTAAACTGACCTGACCTTCCCGCAGATGATCTCGCGAGTTGTACAAGTTGAGACCACACCAGTGGAGCTTTCGAGGCCTCGTCCGGCGACAAACAACCCCGAATTCGATTGATTGCTTCTGCCAGATCTGTCTCACCTTCTCGAAGGAAGCCAAACTCAATAATTACAAAGTGTGAAAGAAATTGATAAACCTCATCGTTTGTACAGGTGCTTCCCTTTGCAAGCTCAAGCAACGATACAATATCATTCTTAACTGCAACAATATCTTCACTGGCGTTGCCCCCTTCGGCAAACCGAGAATCAAAGTGGTCGCAAGTCACACTTTCACGAGCCAGGTCACAGAGTGTGGCTAGGGCTCGCTTTTTGGCGGCACTTATTGTGCCAACAGCGGCGCCATAACGATCGACGTCAATACGAAAATCGGTATTTTTAAGAGTAAGCCAGCTATCACGAATGATTTCGCGAAAATCCTCATTGGATTTAGCACTGCTTATTGTGAGAGACCGTTTTACCTGTAAACTCAGTCGTGCGGGATTATCGTTCGAGTCTTCGAAATCGACTATTACGTCGTCAAGTGGTTGGCCAAAGTCTCGCTGTTGAACGGAGACCCGAACAACAGCTCGATCGTTAATACCCGGAGCATAAGCTTCCGCCAGAAGTGTAGAAAGATAATACGCAGCAACATCGCCTTCATAGGTAAAGCCTTCACCTCCGGCCAACTCTGATGATTGCTTCATCGTCTCTCCATCTATTTACCTGATTACCGCCTAACCTATGCCAAGCTTCAATCGGTCGCGCTGTGACAAAGCTAGCGAAGCGTTAGAAACCTAGAGCTATTCTCCAACCTCATAATTCAGTCTAGCCAAACGAAAACCCAAAGCCTGCTCACTCACGCCTAAGCGTTTAGCGAGCGAGCCTGTTTCAAACTCATCAAAGAAATCAACACGAAGTTCATCCAACAAAGCTTGAACTATCGCTTTGGGCATCAATAGTGAAGAAGCAAATAAATTCGCCTCTCTCTCCTTTTCAATGGTACCCAAGCTAGATTTATGATCTCTGTGGTGAACTGTATATTTCTTATCTATAAACAAGCCCTCTTCAGACTCCACATGAAGAACATAGTGGCCCAACTCATGAGCAATCGTGAATCGCTGCCTATTCGGATGGTGATTTTCGTTAATTACTGCAACTGATCTGCTGGGATCTACGGATAGAAACCCGGAAACATCATCATCTAAATCGTCGAATTCGATCTCAACTCCCAAGGTTCTCGCAACCAACTCCACATCGACAGGTGCCGAGGTGATGCCAGACCGCTCTAACAGTTTACGCGCTTTAGCTTCGACCCTTTTCGAACTCATCATAAAATAGCCTCCACCAGTCTTTCGTTGTTATCAAACATTTCGAATACGCTTCAATGCTGCCATCGTTTTACCACCTATTTCGACACCACTATCACTCTGATTTGCCTCAACTTTATGACGAAGCAAGTCGTCAAATTCAGGCATTACATCAAGAATATTGACTTCTAACTCATGGCAAATTCGATACAACACAGGAATCGTGACCATCTGCTTGCCAGCTTCGATGTTGGTGATTGAGGTTCTCTTCAAATCCACCGCAGATGCTAACTCTAGTTGCTTCTTGCCTGACTTAGTACGCAATTCCTTGATGCGCATTCCAATTATTTTCTTGAGCTGTTCTTCATCTATCACTGGCTATTGCTCTTAAGCGATTTTAATCATAACTCAAGGATAGCAGGTTTTACTGACCGATGTCAGTAAAAATGACATTTCACCAACTAAAAGGTTATTTATATTGACTTACGTCATCCTTGTTGACATTTCAAAAAGACTGCCTCATCATATTGTCTAGCAATTGCACAACAGTTGGTGGCCCTAACTAGGAGAGCACGGTTGAGATTCCAGATACTTGCATTGTCGGGCGGAGGCGTTCGAGGTTTATATACAATTTCCATATTGGCACAGTTAGAGCAAGCTTTAGCTGAGACACATAACGATAACTCTTACAACATTGCTCAGCATTTTGATCTAATCGCTGGAACATCGATTGGAGGCATCTTAGCGTTGGGGCTTGCTTCAGGAATAAATGCCAGGCAGCTATGCAACGTCTTAGACGAGAACCGTAAACAAATTTTCCCAAGAAAACGCGGCAAAATGTTTTGGCAGGCTTTTGGCTCGCTCTACAGTAGCGACCCTTTAAGATCCGTACTTGAGCAATGCTTTGAAAATAAGTGCATTAAAGACCTCAACACTCGCGTCACTATCCCTGCTGTAAATGGAACCTCCGGTTCACCAAAAGTTTACAAAACACCTCACCATCAAAACTTTCGAATAGATAAAAACCTAACTTTAGTAGATGTTGCATTGTCGACCAGCGCCGCGCCGACTTTCTTCTCGCCCCACTTGATGAATGATTCCTTCAATGTTGACGGCGGACTTGTCGCCAATGGGCCGGCACTCATTGCGTACCATGAAGCAACACATTTTATAAATGTTCCAAAAGAATGTATTCACTTAATGGGTGTGGGAACAATGGGATCGAAGAGAGTGCTGAATAGCGAGCGCGGTTGGCTACGTGGGTGGGGCTATCTCACTGGCTGGGGGGTTGGCCGAAAACTTATTGAAATGACGTTAAGTGCAAATGAAGAAATGCAAAACAAAATGGTAGAGCACCTTCTCGGCGATCAATGCACCTTTATTGATGAAGAACTCACTCCGGATCAAAGCAAAAGCATCACCTTGGATAATGCAAGTGACAATGCAGCTCAAATGCTTCGAGGAAGGGGGAAAGAGAGAGGACAAAAAGCGATTGGGCAAAGCAATATTATGGAATTTTTTAACCACAACGCTCAGCAACAAGTTTTTACCCAGGAGTGATCAAAGAAATGAAATACGATGCGCATAAATTGCTAGCACAGCAATTTCTTTCCCGACTTGAGCCTGATGCAGAAGATGTTGCTGAGCTTAGAGCGGCCAAAACGCTAATTCGAATTGCAATTCGCGACGCATTCACGGAAACCCATCGAAGCGTCACACCAGACCAGAATGGACGTTTTTTCATTGATGAAACCAAATTATCTCCAAGCCTTGTAGAATCGATAAGAAAGCTAGACTCCAGACAAAAAGAAGCGCTTCGTCAAACAAAACCTAAATTCGCACCGCAAGGCTCTTTCGTATATAAAACAGCTAACAGTCCATGTCACATACCTCCCCAACAAATCGATTTTGATGACGGCGTCTATCTTCCAACCGATTTATTTGAAGATAAACCCATAGTGAGCAAAGATTTATTTTTTAAGATTGTTGATAACTCCCTGATTAAACTTTGCGATTCAAAGCCTGGATGGAAGTTTGACGATTCCAAACCGACCTGCGCACGAATCATTCTAGACAAGAAAAAACATATCGATGTACCACTATACGCCATACCGAGAAAAAAATTCGAAGAGATGGCTCAAGCCATAAATAAATCGCACTTCAGAGATACAAGCATCGAAAGAACGCTGCTTGACAGTAAGAATGTATTCATGGCGATGAGAAACAAAGAACATTGGATAAAGTCCGACCCGAAACAAATCAACCAATGGTTTGTCGGTAATGTAAAGGACTATGGTGAAATAGTTCGCCGCACTAGCCGCTACATGAAAGCTTGGCGTGATTACGAATTCAAAAAAGGTGGTCCATCCTCCATCACTCTCATGGCTTGCGTAGTGAAAACCTTCGAAGACCACGCTTCAAAAGGCGCCATTTTCAAGAATGACAGTGAAGCCCTTTTATGCTGCGCTAATAATTTATACACCCAGCTATCCAGTGGAGTAGATAGCCCGATTGACGAAACCGAGCCCGCGCTTTTCCCAAGAAATATTTCCGATGATGAACGGAATATAATTTTGGGAAAGGCACGTGAATTTGGCTTGCTCGTAAAGTCTGCACTACTGCATGCAAGTAGTAGCCAGGAAGCAAATCAAAAACTACTTGCCGCTTTTGGTTCCAGAATGCCATTTATGCCTTCACTAATCACTACAACGGCTGCGGCAATCGTTAGGCAGAGTAAACCTCGCCCCCAACCCCAACCAGAAGTTAAAAATATGTCGGGTGGCTAATGGCTTTAGGGGCACAACAATTATCGGAATGCATGGTAAGCCTTGGCTACATACCAAAACGTACGCCACCGAGTTTTGACCAAGTATTTGTTGGCGAGGTGCAATCAGAGTTTGGCCCAGTCAAAGTACGGCTCGAAGAAATTTATGAAGAGCTGATACCCTATCCTAAAGCCTATATCGTCGAGCTTCCTCCTGAGCTAGAGAACAGGTTTCTACCCCACCTTAATAGTGACAAATCACTTTGCTATTTAGATGAGGAGACAACCAGCTTATGGGTCATTGATCCAGAAACAACGTTAGCAACGTTTGTGGAAGCGATTAAGACTCGCATTCAGGAATGGGGAAAAGACACCATCACATCTCGCGATTTTCAGCAAGAGTTGACGTCATATTGGAATGGAGAATACCAAGTATTTGACGTTAGTAGCGATAGAGAAAATGGTATTTACACATTTTATAAGCGTCAGTCAATTCATGGAGAGGACCAAACTGAAGTAGTGCTTTCAAACACTTTAGAAGAGGCGGAACAGTGGATAAAAAAGCGTAAAGGATCAAAAACACAATGCACGGGAACCTTTATCCCAGTTGAATTTAGGCAACCTCCCACTGTACCGCACCATATTGAATGGCCACCGAAAAATTTTAGCGATTTTATAAACTGGTTATCAAGCATCGATCCTCACGCAAAAAACTCTCTAATACATAAGGTGATTAAATATGTTGATAAAAAAGGAATCATATTTATTAGCCTTAGGTATCAAGAGGAAGACATCGGCTTTTCTGTTGATATAACAAAACAATCAATCCCGATTATCCAGCGATTTAAACCAAAAAAGAATGGCGTAAAGAAATCACAAAAGCGGCAATCTAACATTCATCAAGCCGCGTCAAGCATGGCCAAGCTAACACGATCATTTACAAGAGCAAACGTAAAAGACGTATCAAATAGTTTTATTATAAAGCGCAATAGAAATTCCGACGATGACAATGGACTTGAAGGCAAGCGAGTGGCGCTAATTGGCTGTGGAACTATTGGGAGTTATGCTGCGCATTCTTTAGTTCAAATCGGAGCTGGGTCTGGCTCTACAGGCGAATTACATTTGTACGATGACGACACCCTTGGGCCAGGTAACCTTGGCCGACACCTTCTTGGTGTTGAATATCTAGAAGAACAAAAGTCTTTTGCCCTAAAACATTTTCTCGATAATCAAGGCATCGCTAACACAATCGTTGGACATGGTAAATTTCGTAGTAAAGACATTGAAAAACGCTGGGACATAATTATAGATGTGACAGGTCACACTGAGTTCTCCCTTAATTTGTCTCGCTGGGTAAACACAGCTCAATGGAAAGCAAAAAGGCCTTCCTTAATACATGGCTGGATTGATGCTTATGGCATGGCTTCACGAGCCTTACTCAATACAACTGACACAGCTTGCTTTGGATGTCTCACAGTCGAAAGTGGTGAGTCAAGGAAACCACGGTTTGCATTATTCAAGTCAGGTAATGAACCAGATCACGCAGAACAATTTCGCCGAGGTTGTGGAAAAACTTACATGCCGTTTAGTGCACAACCTAGTCTCAGTGCAGCCGGGATGATTCAGCAGTTATGCTTACAAACTGGGCCGACGTTTATGCAAACGCGATTTTCAGATCAAGTACTATTTGTAAAGAACCAAAGGCTAACGCCTTTGAGCTGCTGCTCAATATGTTCGAAGTAGCCACCCAACTGCCGACCGGAGGAATCCTCTTGATTGAGGCGGACGTGATGTCCATAGTCAAGTCTTTCAGACAAAATACGCCCACCGCTACTGAATCAGCGGGTGTTTTAATTGGTGAATATCGGGAGCACCAGCATATCCGTATTGTTGATGCTACTAAGCCCAGTAAATACGATAAAAGCACACGAGTGAGCTTTTGCCGCCAAAGCTCCCATCATCAACGATCAGTGCTTTCTGCGTGGCACTCATCGGGGAAGACACAAACATGGGTGGGGGAATGGCATACCCACCCTGAGGCATACCCCAAGCCCTCATCCCTGGATATTGCTGAATGGAAGAAGACGCTTCCAAGTCGCCCAATGATACTACTTATACAGGGGACAAAGGCATATTGGCTCGGTTTATCGATTAACGCCAAGATAACGACAATTACTGCCCCAACAGGCCAATATTGGACATCAAACAAACAACATTAAAGATAGACGCCAAACTGTGGAGAGAAACCCAGATTGAGACCATTTTAGTTCCCCCATATTTAGGTTTTTGAGTATGATCTCACCCTGTTATTGGCGTTGTAACCTAAATTGAAACCCTGCTACCAAGGAATCTCGAATGACAAACGATGACTTTTTCAAGAAAAAGCTCGATTTACTAAAAAAGGACAAACAAGGGGTATTCGGAGATATCGCAGACCCCCTGAGCAGCCAGGTGGGCAAACAAAAGAATAATGTGTTTGAGGTGCCGTCTGATGGCAACTGGTTCAAGGTGTCGTTCTCGGCAGTTCAAATAAAGGTAGACCGCCTTGTAATCACGGCAGAACGCATCCGAGAGGGATTCCTTGGTGAGCAATATGTAGTCGAATTCCGTGGTACACGGGCCGCTTATTTGCGGGGCTTTTACGAACACTCTCATAGAGCAGGGCGCTGGCCCTACATACACTGGGACATTCGCTCCTATGCAAATCATCCGCAAGATCCAACTAAACGGGTGTACGTTTCTGGTTTCTATGCGCACCAGGAACTAAAAAAAATGATTCAGCGAATGGAGCAGCGTTTTGGAGTTAAAAATATCGTCAACACTTACATTAACGACAACCTTCTCCGCCTTCAGCTTGGGACTCGTACAGGAAAGTCGCCGGAACAAATAGAAAAAGAGTGGTCAAAAGGTATGATGGAATCTCTCGGTTATCGGCATGTTGAAGCGCTTGATACAGGTATAAAAAAAGGTGCCTGGCAAGCAGCGAAAGTACATTGGTTTAAAAATAAGGAGGATGCCTTGTTATGAGTGATAGGAAACCAGACCTTTACTCCATTGAAAACCCTCTTATCGACAGCGTTCCACAGGCACACGTTAATCGGTTCAAGACAGACATTGATAGCGGCATCTTACCGTCACAAGCCTTAGCAACGTTCATCAATGAACAGCGCCTCTCCAGCCTAGACTCATCAATTATTCTTGATCTTCTCCGTCGTGCTTACCCCGGTATCGACATTAGTGCTATTTCTGGGCGCATTCATGATTCTGGCTACCCCTTTGGCGATCAATCAGACCTCAGTGACGCAGATTTTAACTCAATAATCAAAGAAGCCTACGAAAACCCAGCAGAGTGGTAACCAAGTACACCACGACTGCTCGGCGGAATGATACGTTTTCTAGGTACTTGTAAATAAATACCGAGAAAACGTAACATTCACCCTGATTTTCGCGCCAACATCTATGGGGAATGCCTAGAGCAAATATCGTGAGCGCCACTTGAGGCCGGCCCTCCCAGATTGCACTTTGCTCAACCCAATTGACCAAGTGGGCTACCGAAACCTATAATAAGCAGTGACCGGGTATGAATCCCCCCTGTCTATAAACAGCAATGGGATCTGCGAAGCGCCATAGGTGGCCAGCGATAAGAGCAAATAGCCTACAGAGCCTGAGAGCAGCAGGTCATCCATACTATAGTAGCCTTCGGGACACCACTATCAGCCTATAACGTCAAGATTCGTCTTTACCCAGTCTAAAATAAAGCTGTATTTGAGTCCCACGAGGCACTTCTTTTTGTTGTCTAGCGCCAACAGAACTCCATATGGAACAGAGATACCATCTTTATAGACCAGATGCATCATCCCTCCACTCATGCCTTTGAGCTCTCTTCTATCTATGGGTACACCGTCATCATCACACAGATTTTTCTCATCATAGTGGTATGCAAAATGAATATCAGGTAAGTAACGATCGTCTGGAAAATAGTGGTAATTTGGATGATGAAGAACAACATGATGGAAGTTTTTTACAACTGGCTTTCCACGACTTTTCATCTTATTTCGATTAGCAGGAAACCCTTCCAAAATGCAAATTGATTGTTCATCAATCTGGAAAAACATTTCTTTGCAAACGACATGTGCCTCTTCAAACACCTTATCGATTTCGTCATTTATCAATTCTGTGACAGAGATATCTGCTTCGAAATTAGTATGTACTTTCTTATTTTCGAGAGATAATACATCGTTGTTTAGTTTTAGAAATACAGGCTTTCCTTCTGCATACTGGGCGGCGTGTGCAGGCGTCACAATAAAAAATCGATTCTCAACACATGCGACGGTTGCAGATGCGAATGTTGCAGGTAGTTGATTTCTATCTTGATCCACGGAAATTAATGGGAGCGTGATAAACTTTTTAATTCCTCTTAGATCTGAGATGTTCGCCATGAGATTTCCTTATTGTCTAGAAGGAGATTCGACTTTCGGTATTACGACATGATGGTTTATTGTCTTTACCCCGATAATTTGAGCATCCCCAGAATCCCTGCGGCCTCCGACGCATATCGCCCGCACACAGTTTACATAGTGGCACTTTCCAACCACAAGATAGACAGGTTTTAAATTTTTCTTCTCGGCACATCACACTACTACACTTTTCACAGCATGACTCAGTGTACTTACAACGACTATAATGAGAGCAACCGACAAATTTCATACCCGTTAGACTATTTTCCCGAATCGATAATGTTCCGGTATTGCACTCTGGGCAGCGCAGCGATTCGTATTCGGCTTGCTCGACAGGCGTATCAAATTCATCCAGACACAAATCATACTCTCCCTTGCGCAAAAGCTCGCTCATAAAAACCGATGCTTTTTCCATATCGGCTACGATATAGGCGCGTTTTTTCGCCCGCGTGAGCGCGACATAGAATAATCGCCTTTCCTCAGCGAAAGGGTATAATTCTAAGCTAGGGAGGAATAGGTCTAACAATGGGTGGGTGATCTTTTCTGAGGGAAAACCATTCTTACCTTTTTCCAAACCAATTATTACAACGTAATCAGCCTCCTTCCCTTTGCTTGCGTGCATAGAAACTGGCTTAATCGTTAACATTGGAAATGTGTTGTTAAATAATTTAAAAAGGTCACGACTTTTCTGTGTTGAAAAAGTGTATTTATAACGGCATATTACATAGACTGTGGAGGGCCTCTCCGCTATCCTCGAAATGTTTTCCAGTGCTAACCTAACATGGTCCAAATCAGTCGCGTTTTTTCTCCTCAAAATAGAAACTGCTGGATCAGACACTAGAGTATGGGTATGCAGAGTTTTTTTAACCTGAACTGGATTGGCCGTAATAAATTTAGATGCGACATCACAAATACTGTTGTTAAAACGATAGGTTTTATCCAGCGAGGTCACCGAGTACGAACCAAAGTACTTTTCAAACTGGGTTGTGAAATTTAAATCACTTCCAGTAAACCGATAAATTGACTGCCAATCATCACCAACACAAAATAGCGTTGCGTCTGGGCAAGCATCTCTCAAAGCTCGAATCAAATCTGCCCTAGCCGATGCAATATCCTGAAACTCGTCAACCAAGATATATTTCCATCTCGGCACAAATTTCCCGTCAAGTGTATACTGAACCGCCCGATGAATCATATCGCTGAAGTCAATCTCGCCGGCCGATTTCAAATGATTTTCATAGGCTTCTAAAATGGGAGTAAGCAGATCCATTGCTGCAGACGCCTGTTCGGAATTATTGGCATTTCGTGCAATCTCCTTCGCCTCACCTATATTGCGACATCTAGATTTCACGCTTGTCATGAGTTCACTCAGCAACCGAGACAACATGGATATTTGCCCAAACTCATTTAGTGTAGCTAGCACACTTTCCTCTGGCAAAGGAGATAAAGTTACACCGTTTTCCAACAATAGTTTTGTTAGTTTGCTAAGGAGTGAACCCTCAACTTTTTCGTAATGATATAATTCAAGACACTCTGTTTCATTTGCTTTGTGTAGCTCGCGCTTCCATTCAATATCCGAATTATATTTTTCAGCATCTATATATGGTGCTGTCCTGCCTTGACGATCAATACCGTAGTACTCAAGATAAATACCATACTCCGGCAAATAGAAATCCGGGCGGTATTGTTGAAATGACTCAGTGTACGTCGTCACCTTATAAGGCGCTTCATACTGGTACTCAACCCCATTTAAGAAAAGGTAGTTCGCGATTAGAAGCTCACCGTAGCTCTTTACCTCATCACCTTTTAGTGACCGTATTTCATTACTTTCTAAGTAGTCGAGATACTCACCTTTCGATTTAAAATCAAATGGGTTTTCGTCCGGGAACAAATAACGATCGAAATACAGAATCACTTTCTTTTCATATTCTGGATCCTTTAAAAGATCGCTGAGACAATCATCAACGAACTTGTTGAATTTCCTTCCATCTGTTGCCATGTCCGATATCGAAGGCGATCGTTTTTCTACCGACGCGATAATACTTTTACCGATAGAGTGAAACGTTGCTGATCTAACTTCAGGGTTATTTAATTTTATATTTATACGCTCTTGCAGCTCTTTAGCAGCTTCGTTACCGAAAGCCAACATAAGGATGTCATTCGGTTTAGCCTTTCCACTCGCGACAAGATAACCTGCCTTCCCTACCATCGTGCTCGTCTTTCCTGTACCAGCACCCGCTAAAACCAAGTTATTGTCATTATCAATAACGCACGCCTCACGCTGTCTTCCTGTTAAAGGGTTGCTTTCAACAGAATCAAATAACTCTTTATATTTTTCAGTTTCACGTTTTGTAAAAACACTACGAGCCTCCTGTATAACAGAATCAGTATGACGGATTAGTCGTTCTACGAAGAAAAATGGGTGCGCTTGTTCAGCGTCTAGAAGATCTGTCGGTGGCGGTGTGATATACCAATTTTGTATTTCCTTTGCCTTGGATACAAAATTCACAACCTGTGACTCGCGTATGTAGCGAGATATGAACTCAGACTTACAATATGACACGAACGATGCTACCTTTTCGCGCCGAAATAAATACCAACCTGAGCCAACAATCTTAACTAATGATAAGGCAGAACGTCTTTTAAACCCCCAGTATTTATTTCCATCAATTTCAATTGAATAGAACATGATAGAGGGCTCCATCTTTGGAGGAGCACTCAAACTAGACAGGTCGATGACCGAACGATTGTTTTTTGAAATAATTTCGATGCTAGATTTATAAACATGAATGCTGTAGTCAAACCAGGGCAATGCACGAACATACCAAGGTGGGCTAAATAAATAATGAGGGTTTTTCATTTAGATGCGTTTTCTACTTTACTAAACACGAAAAGCCTACTGAACGGATTCCGCCAGCATTCCTGATAGTTTATGGCCAAGGACCAGATTCCCTGGAGCGCTGTCCAAAGGGGTCATTCCAAACCGACTCAAGAATGCTACAGCGCCCGACCCGGTGTCTATAAATGGCATCTTGTAGTGAAGTAGAATACCAACCGTATTTTTAGACATCCCTTCGAAAATATTCTGAAACATTAATCCCCACTTGCCGACTAACTTTCGCATTGTTATCTGCATTTCATCGATATCAGCGTATACGCCCCGAGCGCTGACTCCGACAGCTTTATGAATCATTTTCGAAACTGAAAGTGCAACAACTCCTCGACACGCTGGATCGCCATTGCAGCGTCTATCAACCTGACTCATAGCTTCGATTACCAAATTGTATAGACGCTTCTCATCAAAAACACGCTTACACTCAACGTGAAAGCGCATGCTACTAAAGCTAAATTCAACATCAGATATTGACTCTAACCCAACATTAAATCCGGCTCGTGCCAATCTAGCGGCACAATACAACTCAAACGTATAATTTCTTCCTTTATTTCCGCCTGCTTTGACAGATTCGTCATCCAATAACAACGGCCCTTTCATGGCTAGCTTCAAGTTCTGGATAAATTCAGGAGATGTGTGTTGTGAAAGATATTTGTGAATCTGGCAAATATCATCAAGCTCAACGTTCATCCATAGATATTGGAAACTTTCTTCTACGTCTCCGGTGTAATCTGCTCGCTCAAGTATTTTTCGATACTGGTTAAAGCGAGAGGGGTTAATATTGATTCCAATTGACTCTAACCAACGCTTGGCTTCGGTATAGCGCTCCAACACAGCCTCAGTCGGCAATTGCGTAATACAAAACGTATCTCGTAGCTGCATACGGCTCTCTTCCAACTTTGGTTACATAAAGTTAATCAAAAACGACTAGGTCGAACGTTTTGTGCAAGTCACTCCATACCCACCCACGCTGGCGAACCATGTCTCCCACATTTGCGACAAGGCTTAAGGGAATAGATTGTCTAGCAATATCTTGATAGGCAGCGATAATTTCGTTCGCAAGCAACTCAAACTTTTCCAATTCAGCAATTCGCATGTCGGTCGACGGATTCGCTGAGTCAGTTGCAGGGAGTTCAGGGCCCGCAAATATCGGAATAATTAAACCGATATCTGGATATTCTGCTTTCACCCAATTGATATGATCTGAGAGTTGGCCTATGTTCTTTTTCGTGTACGTCCCTTTGTGCTTCTTACCAGATTTCGCCTCTATACAATACGCAATACCACTATCCATCCATAGCACATCAGGCCCGGTACCCACTTCATTGTCAGGTCTAGAAGCATTCAACCCCAAGTACTGACCTAATGCCCGTAACGACTCTTCCGTTGCATTGCTGCTAGCACTTTGCTTTAACCCCTGCAGACTACTCACCATATTTTTGGGAATTGATATTTTTGATCCGCCCGCCACTTCAAACTGGTCAGCAATCTCAACCACCTGCGTAGGTATAGCAACCTGAGACAAGTCCGATGTCACCGCCAATTTAGGCAAATTCTTCGCTACGCCTGAAGCTCTTCGGTAAAGTGTTTGCGCGTTTTCCTCATCCCCAGCTAACATAAAACAATGACCCAACCAATGAGCATACCATGCGCCCAAACTGTCACTAACTGTAAAGGCTTCATCAAGTATCCCGCTCAGAAACCTTGCAGCTTCCGGGTAGTTTCGGTCCCAGAGACACTCTGAAAACATGACCTCATTTTCTGCAAATCTGATTAAGATACCGGACTCATTTTCGTCAACTTCAACGTTACACTCGTCCATATAATTTTCGTAGAGATCGAGCCACTCTTCATCTCTATCTAAACACTGACGCATCACCTTATAAAGATCATCAAAACCACTTGAAGCACTCGAAATATCATTTCCCAACATAAACTGCTTTTGGATGAACTCGGGTAAACACGCTTGATTTTTAGGTTGGCTCAACCATTTGACGTATTCTCGTTCAATGACAATTACAACGCCGTAGTCGCTCATGCCACGAGAGATACGCCCCATACTCTGAATAATTCGGCAAGCGATGATTGATCGTAGTGACTTTGATAAGCGAAGGGATTCCCATTGAAATTTATCGAGCAGACTTGACCCCATCGGCAACCCATCTAGTACTAGCACTCTACAAGTGTCACCAGGAAGATCGATGCCGTCATATCTAGCAGCGACAACAATCTTGTCTGCATTAGTGGAAGATTTGAAACTATTTATCGCATCAACAAATTCCTGCCGACTGGGGACAAGCGCAACGTCGCTCCAACGGGCCGTACTACTTCGTGAAGGGGTAATGATGAGGGTTTTAGTATGAGATACCAACTCCTTTGCTGACATCAAATCATCCACGACATTTTCAGATTTCGCAGGAAATAAAATAAGCCTCTCACACTGACCCGCCGGCGTATCCGGCATAATCGTTTTCTGTGGTAGCCGGCTAAATGTCCTTACGAAGGCATCTTCTCCTAACATCGTTGCCGTTAAGTACACCCGTCTGACTTTGTTAGAAAAATAAGGAAGCCGAGATACTGGAATAAAAGGTGGCGTAATTTGAATTGTGCCCGCTGAAATCAGCACCGCACATATATCGATGTGGTCTTTAAGATAGTTCCACGCGAACTTGGTATCAGAGTTCTCATTCACTCCTCCGCGTTTCAACAAATCGACAAGCGTGGCGTGGTTAAACAGAACTTCGGAAGGTGGCACCAACTCCACATGGCTATTTTGCCCACTACAGATTTCCGAGAAAGTACCCGCCTTACCCATTTTCTGGTAGTAGGGCTGGAAAACTGCGCAGAGTGCATCGTACAGTTCTTGAAAATGATTCCGTCTGATTTCAAGCGAAAAATGGTTTTTAATCATACCCTCTGCAGTGTGGGCATCGTCAAAAATTACGGCTCCAATATCCTCCTCGAAGAAACGCGACCGGCCATTGAACAGCGCTTGATAGGTTGTAATACACACAGCCTGACACTGATCAAAATTGTCATTACTAAACTCACCACTAATGTACGTAGTTGGTTTAAGACCGTAGCTCTCAAACTTTTCACGAGTTTGCTCGACAAGCTGTATTGAGCCACACGCATAAACCACCTTACCTCGTATTTCGTTAACGAGCGATTGAGATACCAATCCACCGATCAGTGTCTTTCCCGCGCCAGTGTTCAAAACAAGGCAAATATCAGACTCGCCCCTATTTGCGTGCCACTCTCTCAGAGCATCTACCTGCCCAGCCCATAGATCATTGACCCCAGATTCAGACATTCGAGCGCTGTTCTTACGAAAAATTTCAACCGGATCAACGGTAAGTGCTTCCCTTTTTTTAGCTTTGATTTTTGATAGATCCAACATACGAACGAGGCCCCTATATTCTCAATGAATAATGTTTGCCAATGCCTGCTTTAACACCGCAAATTGGGAACCAATATACCCAGACGGTATGAAAATGTCGGCAAAAAAACACCTATATGTTGGAATAAGGCGGAAAATGGCACCTAAGACATCCGCGCCACGCAAAACGCACTTTATAAACAATACATCGATACGTTAGAGTATTCTGCGTTCAAGAGGCCTTACTGCGGTATGACGCCTCAAACGTCAACTAGACACGCGTGAATCAGATGAACAATCAAGCCATCGATAGGATTGTATCGGATCTTCCCGAGGAGGTTCTGTTCAATCTTCTACAAGCATATTATTGCAACAGTCCCAAGATGACCCTAGAAAAACTGCGTGAGTCGTACGATCTTGATGATCTCGCGATACCAGATGCATTTGGTCACTACAAGCACAACGAACGATGCCCGCTGTGTAAAGGCGAAGTAACCTCTCGCTTCGTGAACCGTTCGGCTTCGCTAAAACATACGAAACATGGGAATTGCCTAGATCGCTACAGCCTAATTGATATCCCAAAACGGGCTATAAGAACTGAAGAAGGCTACAAAATAGGGATACCCCAATGCGTGGATTGCAAACATTTTCTTGTTGATGACTGTCGATGTGATGCCTGTTTAGCACTCATGGAAACCAACAAACAATTGGCGATAGAGCAATACGAGGTTGAATTTGAACAGAGCTTTACTGAAAAGCGACTAGAAGATCTCACACCCGAGCAAAGCCTACTGATAGCTTGGTTTAGGCGAGGCCAAAAAAAGGGCGCGGTTTCTCATAAGAATGGAACCAGTTTAATTAAGCATGAAAGCTTTGAACCGCCATGTACTTACTTTCTCAACATGTCAGAGGCAGAAACCATCGATAAACTACGCTCCTATGGCCTCCTTAAGTTGGATCCAGCGTCGCTCTCCGACGCAGTGCATATGACATCTGTGGATAAACATGAACTAATAGAAAGCCGCCTGCGGTTCATACTCCCTTTTGATGGCGCGACGATCGACGACCGACTTACTTCCCACGCCAGATCCCTATTTATCAATTTAGAAACGCGTGACGATGTCCTGCGCTTGATGGGCGAACTGTGTGTCCGCGAAAGCATCCAATTTTTCGTTGACTTGTGCCGAAATAGAAACTTAAACCCTGTTATTTCTAAAGAGTTTGCCAGCGTCATTCGAAAGGCGATACTTAACCTTGGCCTATACAAAACCATTTATGCTATTGACTGGTCGTTCAGAAAACTTACGCCTAACTATACGGATCATGGGGTACCAAAATATGTCGTCGTTAATCAGATCAAATCCAATCTCACCAATTATTGGTTCAACGAGGACAAGGAAAAGAAATTCGATATCGGGCAGCACAACAGAAATGAAACGACATTTCGTGAGCCCGAAATCGTCAGCCTTTTTATAGAAACATTCCTTCCATTCACAATTGATTATGGCGATCCCATAAAAGAAACCGCGAAATATCAACGGCAAAACGAAGAAACAACCTCTGAAGAACTTGAGCCAACTACCGAAGTGTAAGCGAGTACCTACCTAAAAGAGAAGGTAAATAAATGCTAAAACCATTATCAACCTTACCTAAAGATAATCAGACCTATCACGTTGACTCTATTGGCCATATAAGACATAACCCATACTGCAAAACCAATCACATAATAGAGCTCAACGTTTCACCTATTCCGGAGACGTTCGTTCAAAGCTCCGCGCAAGATATCGCGATGCTCTATAAGCGAGATCGACAAGAGCCAGTAGCCATATCAGTAGGTGAATTTTTTGGCTTTCAGGCAGGAAGCCTTCTAAAAAACGGAAACATAGTAAGCAGACCAAGCACATGCAATTTCTCTATTCCTGTTACGATCAACACCGAGACAGTAACAGAAAATATCGTAGCCAATACATTCTTCAGAGATCGTAACAATGCTTCACATAAAATAGGCACCGCTGTCATTCCGTCAAATTTATTTGGCTTTGGAGCTAAGTGGGCGGGGAAGCTTGTAGCAGTGAGACGTGAAAATGACCCCTATGGCCTGCTGATCCCAACGGCAGAGTTAATTCGTTTTTATCATTGCAGCAGTTCTACGCTAAATAAATTACTCTTCTCATCTGCCATCACCGATAAAAATTATTTTGCTAACTTATCAAAATCAAAGTTCAATAGAGAAAAAAGGCAAATTAAAGTCGTTCTTCGCCGAGAATTTCCCGACGAAGATGCTTACGTAATTGCCCGATGGCTAGCTTGTGACAAGTATTATGCCTCAGCACACAGTATGTGGAACCATCTTATTAAAACAAACCGTTCTTCTGATGAGGAAAGAATTGCTATTGACGCTAACTTTCCATTTGAAGGTGAAACCACATTAAGTGGACATGGCATAGAACTTCCGACGCCAAGCGAATATGCACATAGGCGAATTCTTGTTTTGTCTCTTCTAGGCTGCACACACGCACCACCATTTGATCACCTCATTATCGACCGTGAAACACCAGTAGCCGATGACACTGAGGAGGAAGGAAATGATATCAATGGGGAACCGACAGCACGTAAAAAGCGATTGTTAAAATTCACAGGAGCGAACGATGAAGGAAATGGCGTTAACGATCCTTATTCACTGCCAAGCGGGTATTTTGATACTAAACTATTTCGCATTCCATCCAAACGTTTTTACCCTGTAAACATAGAGCGACAATATTCAGTCCGCTACAAACCTAGCGCAGAGACGACTGGGAAGCCACCAGGTAACACCCCAACTAATCAATCCACTTCCGATATATCGTTTACTGACGACGATTCACGCCCAATCTCAATTGTCCCTTCAGACCAAGAGAATGACGAAAAAGATAAGGATGAAAAACCCAGAAAAAATCTTGTCCCAGCGAACTTTTCTACGTTTATTGCCGTTTCCAAGGAGCTTGAGATAAATGAAAATATTGACAGCATATCTGACATCATTACAGTTCCAGCAAATGAGGCTGGCTACGGCGCTGTATCCGAGTTTACTGTACCTAAATCAAAAGTTGGACAAACGTGGTCCAGAATATATCAAGACGGAAAGTATATTCGCCCTCGCCAATATATGCTGAAAAAAGTTCATGCCAGCCGTAGAACCTATTATTTACTCTACATCGAACACAGAAATAACAACCCACACACTCATGAATATTATGCCTTGTATATCTTTCGATCAAAGAGCGAAACAACGCTAAAAACGAGCTACATACAGCTATTACTCGACACATTGGCGCAAAATTCTTTCAATGCCTACAAGCGTGAATTCACTTCATGGGGAATGTATGTAACATCTGTCAAACGAAGCACAAATATATCTTCAATTTGTATGTCAGTCCTACGCGCGCTAGACACGCCGAAATGGCAAACAGCCTCGCCAACAGTTAGCATGAGCCAAAATAGATAAGACAAAGGAATACCATGTCGTCGGAACTAAAACGAATAAGAAAACGAAAAGAAGCGCGCAGACAGATTGAAACGCTATTTGACAGCGCGGAACATGTTTTAATCATCCATTATTCATGCGAATCATTCTACGATATAAAGGATGGACGAACGCCTCGTGTCACATCAATTGCAGTGCGAAATTTAAAAACCGCACAAACCGAAAGCTTCTCTATTCACAAAATAGCAGAACGGCGCAGAGTAGCGATTAAAGATATACCAAATAAATATGATGACCTAGAGAAGGAAATGCTTTCTGATTTTTTTGAATATCTAAAATATCGGCAAACATTTCATTTTATTCATTGGAACATGCGAGATGGAAATTACGGTTTCTCCGCAATCGAACATCGATATCAGGTTCTTGGTGGGGAGCCTTATATTGTTCCCGATGACAAGAAACATGATCTAGCAAGAGTATTGGTATCGCTATTCGGCCGGCAATACACAAATCATGGTGAATTTGGAAGGTTTCAAGAGCTGATCACCATGAATCGAATGACAGATAAAGGCGCTCTGACAGGGAAAGAAGAAGCAGAGGCTTTTGAGAAGGAAGAATATATTAAACTTCACCAATCGACACTTCGGAAAGTTGACTGTATGTCTAATATCGTGGAAAGGATAGTCGACGGTTCCATAGTCACAAACGCTACGTGGAAGGATAAGTATGGCGCGCATCCAAAAGCTATCATCGAGCTTATAAAGGAACATTGGCTGTGGTCGCTATTTGTCATGCTTGCTGTAATTATTGGCCTTGCTGGGCGCATCATTGGACTATTCTAATATAGCCGCCAATCAACCACTACGTTAGTGAGAAATGTTAATCGTATGACGACAGCTCTAAATAATTATGCCACCAGAATTAATCGATTGATGGGAAATGGCACAGCCAAATTTAGTCTTTCTAGCTCGCACACAAATACAGTTATAGATGCGCTTAATCATCAACAGTTTGATAAATTTAAAATTAACTTTGATGAACGTGTCACCCGCCTTAAGAAATGGAGTCAGGGAAATCAACACGCTGAAAACTTTATCATTCACGCGTTAAATGAGCTATCAAGCAAGAACAACTGGGATGGCGCTTATTCGGAATTATCTGCAGCAGATTTTTTTGCAACCACCTGTAACTTACCTTCTCGATACTTAACCTTTGATCAGTCGATTTCTGCAGAAAAAACACTCGCCTCACATCTGGGAATGAATAATATCGACTATGATTTTGGGGTTCAGGGGGGACTTTGCTATTTTGATGTAAAGGTTTTATCGGATAAATCCAAACAAATCATTGAAGGTATTGTAAATCAGGTACAGAAGAAGCTCGGCCTTACTCAGGTTAAAATTCATAGCTTTTACCCGGCGGGCTTAGATTATAACGAATTCATTAATAATCGTGCTCAACTAATAAACGAACTGGACGCAGAACTGAGTGGAGGGAAACAGCCAAACTCCATCAAAAGCCAAATAATTACGGGGTTGAAGTATGAACCAGTATGGTCCTCCCGCGTAGTCAGCAACGCTTCAACATACAGCCCAGAAAAGCATGGTGAGGCTCATCACAAACTGCTTTTCCAACACACAAAAAAGTTTCATAGAACTCGGCCATCACTACTTATATTGGTTCATTTTCCTTGGTCGGGAGAGCCTCTTTTCCCCATGCCATCAAATGACATCCCCAAACAGTTTTTTAAGTCGATGTGCACTGAGTTTTTTCACAATTACAATGGATCTAGCCTGCCAGCCTCTGATCTAATAGGAAAGATTCAAACGGACATCACCGCCGATACTGTTACTCAAAATCTCTCCGGGGTTATTTTCCTTGAAGACAAACTTATAACAAGCGGGCAGCCTAGCTGTGTAAATCTGACTGCAAGCACCTATATGAATCCCCGCTACTCTAGAAGACTCCTTTCTGCCCCCGTATGTTTTTATTTACGAGGTAAAACCGTAGATTTAAATGGTAAACTTTGATCATCACTAAAGAGGTCGGATATCTTTTTTGGCGCATATTAAAATCCTATTGAGACCAACTGTTTATAGAAATTTCCGAACTCTCCAAATATGAATCAAAACTCAATCTATCGAGATTTAAAAGTCAAATTCGCTCTCCTTAGATATTTCAAAGCTACGGAGGAAAACCAGTACGGGTGAACATCCCTCGGCTGGATCCAGTCGCCATAATTTAATTTAAATTCGGCATTAATTGCGATAAATGTATCAGGCCAATCTTCTAGTAACGCATGGGACAGTGTAAGCAAAACAGAAGCCCTATGGAGCGGCAAAAATTCAATTTCTTGTTGAGGTTTCATTCCGTCTGAAAGTAAATTTCTAGCTGCCAAAGAAGAGTTCATAACATAATCTAATAGTCGTGGCTTCAAAACACCCTTCGCCACTAAACGCAAGCCTTGAAAATATAGATGCGAGTACTGCAGTTTAGCTGAACCGATACTGCAATAACCATTTTGGAGTGTTGTTTGATTAAATCTTACTGCATCAATTTGCTGAGGCGTCGCTAACTGCCGAGTTGATAGCCTGTAATCAAAGCCACAACTATAGCAATAACAAAGTGAATCCTTCGGGCAATGATCAACAAGATCTGGATATATGCGATGAGTAGAGACAGGAGAACCGCAATAATCACAGCGATCCTTGAGTTCAATACCATGCTTTGCGCACACAAAGATAAATGCAAGCCTAAACTGAAGCAAATGGCACGGACGCTCCCGCAAGCATAATGGACAGAACCTCATACCATAATGATTCTCTGTTTTTCGGCGGATATATGCAGGGGCCACCCATCTTGGCAACGCTGTCGATGTACCATCATAGGGCGAAAAATTAGCTCGCCAGTACTGTAGACTATTTTCGCAAACATTCTCTGCAGCCAACTTAAGCTTGATTATCCCGAGCACATCCTCAGGAATAACAACATCTAAATCCTGCTTCCACGAATCTGCTCGACTAGGGCAAGTATGAAGAAAAAAAGTGGAGGGAACCTGAAAATGATAAACACCGAGCCGACTAAACCAAGATGTAAAACACTCTCCTGGGAATGGTGAAAAATGTACCGGCCATACTTTCCCAGAGAGTCTTACATGGTTTTTTGTCGTTTTGACGGAAGAATCCAATTTAAAGAATCAAGCATTTCAGTTGTGATTTTTTCCTGACCTCGGCGAAGCGCTATAACCGCTGATTCAGAAATTATTTCAGCCATTTCGCCCAGAATACCCTCAGACATCAAGTAAATTTTCTTGGCCATTTCTTTTGAAACCAAATTAGAAGGTTCTTTCAAAGAGAGTGTTTTTTCAAACGCTCTTAGTAGGTCGAGGTAATCTTGACCAACAGCCCATTTATCTAGGTATACATGCTTAAACCGATTTGAAAGCTGATCGTCAGAACGTATCGCAGAAAAAGCCTCTTTAGTTCCAACAGCTACAATTGGTATTTTAAGTTTTATACCAAGGACTTTAATCGCATTGATCTGTCCCTGTCGACGAAATTCAGGCCCTGCAATCATGTTCTGAATTTCATCAATTATTAGCATTTTAGTTCCAATTGTATTTAAGAGACGACAAACTAATTGGGCTTTTTTTGCTGGCGAATCGGATGTTCTATACGGAGCATAGAGTTCCTCTAATATTTGATCATACAAACGACCTTCGTCAGGTACAGGTGGAGCAACAGTATATAAAACGGGAAATTTTACGGCACCACCATCTGGGTTGTCACAGGGAGGGTACCTATTTACAAAGCGCTTAATGAGAGTTGTTTTGCCATTATTAGTGTGTCCTGCAACGAGGAAATTAGGCATCCTATCGCACTTTGGGTAAGTCAATAGATCTTCTAGCTTATCCAATGTCTCCGTTGCCAATTTATAGTCAAACCATTTTGATTTACGGATATAGTTAATACGCTGATCCAGCGGTAGGCTTAAAGCCGCATGCGCGTTTTTCGTTATCCGATCACCTTCAGCAGTAAATTCAGTCGTCGTCAATGTGCAACTCCTTTCCTTTATCATCGTAATCAAGCAACTCAAACGGGTCCGTTTCTATCGCTGGCTTCATCACTTTATTGTCGCTCATTCGAGACATTTGACGATTGTGATCCCGCTTACGCTGAGCTTCGCGCCTATGCTTTTTCCTCTCAGTTCTAGTTTTATTAACCGCAGATCTCTCGAGTTCTTGGAGGCGATCATGCGCGTCGAAAATAATATCTTCATTGATATTTTTCATGCCCTCAAGGCGAGCAAAACGGTTCGCTTCTTTCAGCTCCCAGAATGAAATAGGTGGATGACGGTTATCCCGGTATGGGATGGAAAAGTATTGTTCAAGATCAGGGTCCCAAAAGTAGTATTTTGATACGTCCCTTGGGTCATAATGAAAGACAAACAGCCTTTTCTTTTTTGTCTCGGGGTCAATGGCATTCACCCATGGACGTAAAACGTCATGGTAGTAGTAAACTTTCTGATTTCTCATACCATAGTTTTGAACGGTTCGTTTTACAAAAGGCATAAAATCGATTCGAAATGTTTCTTCATCGACAACCCTTGGAGCCATACCTACCCCTAACTGCCCGGTCGTCGGATCACCTAAAACACCCTGTTCAAATCGACGGATGGGACTCATATTGATCCCTTCATGAAAACTTTGGTGGTACTTATCAACGATGAACGTTGTTAACCATTCTTCAAACTCTTCGAGTGTGAACGCCGAATATTTCTCTGCGTTGTAATATTCTCTTTCTTCGACGCTCGAGAATGTTGTACCCGGCAATTCATGAATTTTCGCATTGATAGTTCTAAATACCCGCTCTACATGACCGCCATACTGAGGCTCACCAACCGGACGCCATTCCAAATCCATCTGATGCTGGTCGCAAGCGCGCTTAAGTACATTACTCCTAAACTCAAGCGCGTTATCGACATGAATGGTTTTCATTTTTCCAGCAATCGGCCATGCTGACTTGGCTTCTAGTTCATCAAGATAGCGGTCTTTGGGAAGTACAGAGTGAGCAATACATAAGCCAACGGTATGGCAGCTAGGCGAATCAAATGACATATAGAAGCCCGCAACCATCCGACTGAAGACATCAATCGCTAAGGTAATATTCGGGCGCCCAATCGGCTCGCGGCGGACATCATCAACAAGAATGATATCCAGTGGCGTATGATCGATTTGAACATAGCCAAGAGGCCAGTCTGCACCTGGAAACTCACCAATGAGGGGCTCGTACTTCTTGGCAATTTGACGACCACGCCTTTTTTTATCACGGACCACGTCAGGTAAAGCATTAATTCTGGATCTAACCGTATTAAGGTGAGGAGCCGTTAAACCTTTTTTTCGGCAACGAGATACAACTTCTTCGTGTACCGACGTAACGCCTATGCGCTGGGGGGTCAAATACTTCTCTTGAATAACATCGAGAATAATTGACTCCACCTCAGGAGAGATCTTCGAACTGCCTTTGTCAGAACGCTTACTTCTGATTAGCGCGCTCATCAACCCGGTAGCTTCATAAAGGTCTAGCCACCGATAAACGGTTGACAGGCCAACTTTGTGCTCTTTGGCTCTGGCTTCAACTTGCTTCTGAGTGCGATAGAATTTTGGCGTAGCCAGCAGGGGCTTGATTATCTCGTACCTTTTTTGAGCTTGTTCCCACTCTTTCTTAGGGACATCAATAAGGTTTATCAGCTGTGAACTTCTGGTCCCATCTTTTGTGGCTCGCAGTGATTTTATGGGTAAGGGGTAGACCTTATTATCATCATGAGACTTAGCTAGCACAGTATGGAGGTCTAACATCGTGGTTATGGTGTATTGCTTCCCTTCGCTCCATACTGCAGCATCGCGCTCGATTTTAACTACTTCAGGGTCTCTCACTGTAGAAACCATCATGCAGGCCCTCCCAAGCGACGCCAGATCGGACTAGTCATGGTGAGAGGCTCTGACAGGTCGGCACCGATGATCTTGTCTGCCACCAACTGCCAAAATATATGAAGCAACTCCGCTTTGGCTTCATAACTTTGTGCGCTCAGATTGACGAGCTCGTGAGGGGTGCTTTCTTCTAACAGCTCTAGCTTTTCAAGCAACAGGGCGTATCTTGGGTCGTAATCTTCTGTACTGAGATATCTGCTGAGAAACTTGATATTTTTTAGATAGTCCGTTCTGATCTCGCGCTCAGTAATAAGCTTGAACTTGCAATCGTGCTCTTTTCCATAGCGTATAGCCTGTTTAAACTTCGGCTTGAGCTCGCCCCATTTCTCAAAAAGGTTCTCCCGAGGCTTTATTTCATACATAACCCTTGAACCGTTATGGTACTGGACAAACACATCAGGGGTGTATCTCCGTTTGACTCCACTCTTGCATGTGTAATGAATAACCGGCGTCTGGCTCTCGTACGATGCAACGTTCTCGGTGTCAAACCTCAATATCTCAATGAAATCACGCTCGAGAGGGGATTCGAAGGGTGTGCTGACGCCATCTGGCCGTGAATACGAGACACCTGTGATGTTTCTGTGGCTGAGCGGTATATTGCGTCTGAGCATAAAATAGTCTCACGTATTGTTGTAAGTCTGGACTATATGCCACGTGCCCAGACATCAATATTCTAACGTATTGATGTAGATACAACGAAAATGAAACCTTATATTCTCATATACTGATGTCGTTTACAGTCGCTGCACGCCCGATCAGATCCGGCGCTACCGCGGCCGGCTGAGCGGTCCGCTCTTGGATCGCATCGATATGCACGTGCCGGTGCGCGCCATTAGCCCGGATGTGCTGCGCGGTCAGAGCCACGAGGAGTCCAGCGAACAAGTGCGCGAACGGGTGGCCGAGGCGCGCGCGCGGGCGTTGGCGCGCCAGGGCAAATTGAATCAGGCGTTGAGTGTGAAAGAACTGGAAGACCTGTGCCCGCTTACCGAAAATCAGCACAGCTACTTGGCCGGCGCAATGGACAAATTGGGCCTGTCGATTCGAGCCTGGCACCGTATTTTACGGGTTGCGCGCACTCTGGCCGACCTGGAGGCCAGCGATACCTTGGCCGATCGGCACCTGAGTGAAGCGGTGGGCTATCGGCGCCTGGATCGGCCGCTGGTGGTTTAACGCTCGACCCTAGGCGTCCAGTAGCGCGGCGGGCGCGGCTATCAGCGCGAGGATATCGGCCACCGGTTGCGGCGCGCCCAACCAGAAACCCTGCACCTCGTCGCAGCCCAATTCGCGCAACCGGCGCAGCTGCTCGGCGGTCTCTACACCCTCGGCGACAATACTCAGTTTCAGGCTGTGCGCCAGTTGTACCACGGCCATGGTGAGCGCGTGTTTATCGCGGTCCTGGGCCACACCGGCCACCAGTTGCGGGTCTATTTTGAGCCGGCTGAAGGGCAGCTGCTGAATCACCGAGAGCGACGACATAGCAGAGCCGAAGTCGTCCAGCGCGAAACTGGCGCCCGTCACCGACAGCAGCCCCATCACTTCCTGCGCCAGCTTGGCGTCTTTCATCAAGGTGACTTCCGACAACTCAAACTCCAGTTGCGAGCCGCGCATGTCGGCCGCATCCAGCAAGGCCACCACCTTATCCACCAACTTGTCGTCGCGCAGCTGGCGCTGCGACAGGTTGACGCACATCACCACATCGGCCATTCCGTTCAGGCTGAGCTGGCGGTAGTCTTCGCACACCTGCGCCAACACCTGATAACCCAGCTCCACAATCAGCCCGCTGCCCTCGGCCACCTCGAGAAAGGCCGCTGGCGCCAACAGGCCCTGGGCCGGGTGGCGCCAGCGCACCAGCGCCTCCAGCGCGCAGACTTCGCCGGTGATAGTATCCAGACGCGGCTGGTAATAGACCGCTAATTCGCCCCGGCCCAGACCGCGCCGCAGCTCCTGTTCGGTGGCGAGCAATCGCCGGGCGTCCTGGTCCATGACCTCCGCGTAAAAGCAATACTGATTGCCGGACGCCTGCTTGGCGCGGTACATGGCCATGTCGGCCTGACGCTGCAAATCATCGGCATCGCTGCCCGAGCGGAAGGGCGCAATACCCAGGCTGCAACCCACGGTAATCTCCATGCCGCCAATATCGAAGGGCGCGGCGATGGATTGAATCACTTTGCTGGCCAGGTGGGCCATATCGGTACTGGCGCTCATGCCGTCCAGTAGCAGCGTAAACTCGTCGCCACCCACCCGCGCCACGGTATCGCTGGCGCGCACACAGGCCTGCAGCCGCTGCGCCGCCTCGCGAATGAGCTGATCGCCCACATCGTGGCCGTAACAGTCGTTGACGGGCTTGAAACCATCCAGGTCCAGGTACATGAGGGTGAAGGGGTGGTCGCCGCGGCGCGCCAGATCGACGGCGTGATTGAGTCGATCTTTAAACAGGGTGCGGTTGCTGACACCGGTCAGCGAGTCGAAATGGGCCAGCTCCGCCAACCGCGTTTCATTGGCCTTGCGCTCGATGGCGTAGCGCATGGTGCGCTCGAGCAGTTGGGCGTCGATCTTACCCTTAATCAGATAGTCGGAGGCGCCCACGCTCAGGGCTTCGCGATCGACATCGGCCTCCATTTCGTCGGTCATCACCAGAATTGGCGCCTTGGCGCCCTGGTTGCGGGCCGCTTTTATCACGTCCTTTGCGCTGCCCTGGGCCCACTGGTAATTGAGCAGAATAACGTCGTAGTTTTCAGACAGAATTTCGGGCAGCGCTTGCTCCAGGGCGGGCAGCCAAGTGATGTCGTAGGCAGTGTGAAAGATTTCGGACAGAAGGCTGCCGATTAACAGGTATTCAACCTGTTCAGCATCGATAAAAAGCAACCTTATGTGGGTGTCCATGGCGTTAAATCCGGCCGCTGCCGCGCTTCCTGCTAGCTGTGTGTTTTTGTTTTAAATTTTTCTGTGGCAAGCGAGAACTCTAACCCAGCCGCGCCGCCAGGGGAACCAAGCAGAGGCCGATATAGCGTTTTAGTGGTATAAACGGTTTTGACCTACCAGCCAGTTATCAACTTCAGGCTTAATGGATATCACTGGGTGAAGGCCACGGCCAAGCCTGTTAGCATTTGCGCTTTTTTGGGGACGTGAACTTGGCCACCCATATCGCCGGCATCTCAATCCGCGTCCACGGGCTACTGTGGGGCGCGGCACTTCTGCACCTGGCCCTGGCGGGTCTCCTGCCGTTGACTTTCTTCGAAGCCCACTACGCCCTCTACGGTTACTACCTTCAGCTCAGTTACGTCGATCATCCGCCGCTCATGGGTTGGCTACAAGCGCTGGCGCTATGCTTGGGCGATGGGAAAATGGCGCTGCGCCTAATTCCCATCGGCCTGACCCTTGCCACCCAATATTGCCTCATCGCTATCGCCCGCCGCCTGTACCCGGGGCGCCCGGGGCTGGATCTCGCCCTGGCCTGGCTACTGCAACTGATGCCGGTCTGTCACATTGTCTTTGCCGCCGCGCCGGATCTGCCGCTGGCACTGTGTTCCTCCTTGGCCCTGTGGGCGCTGCTGAACATTCTGACCTACGACCGCTGGCGCGACTGGCTGGCCCTGGGCGCCTGCTTCGGCTTGGCGGGTCTGTCCAAATACACCGCCATTGCCCTGGTGCTGTCGCTGCCCCTGGCAATGTGGGTGGGCGGGCGCGGCGGGCGCTGGCTGCTGTCGCCAAAACTCTGGGCAGCGGCTGCACTGGCAACCGCTATTGTCAGCCCGGTGATCATCTGGAATGTCCAACACGACTGGCTGAGCTTCCGTTTTCAGCTGGGCTACCAAGAAGGTGATCAAGGGAGCTGGTCACCGGCCGCCTTTGGCCAGGCCCTGGCAGCCCAATTGGGACTCTATTCACCCTTAGTGCTGTTGGTGCTGGGGTTGATGCGCGCGAGCGCGCCAAGCGTGGCGCGCGCTCACGCACTCTGCCTGACCTGGGCACTACCCGCACTTTTACTGTTCGCCTATCAGGCCGGCGCCGGGCGCAGCTCGCCCCACTGGACCTACACGGCCTGGCTCGCACTAACGCCCGCGCTGGCGCTGCAATGGTTGCATTGGTGGCACAAACCCTGGCTGCGCTACGCCAGCTATGGCTGGGGGGCCTTGGTGGCGGCAGCCTTAATCTTTGCGCTGGCCTTGCCCTGGCTCAGCTTTGACGACTTTAAACACCCGCTGCGCCGCTTTATTGGCTGGCAGCCAGCCACCGCCCACGCACTGGCGCTGCGCGACCAATGGGCGCAAGAGCGCGAGCCAGGCTACCGGACGCCGCCCACGCTGCTGGTTTACAATTGGCACTTTGCCGAGCCCATCGGCTGGTATGGCCGCCCCGCAGCGGTGCGCGACGCGCGCGGTAAGGTGTCGCAATTCAGCCAGTGGTTTGGTCACTGGGGGCCGGGTGATCGAGGACTATTGGTACGACCGCGCAAAACCGAAGAGCCAAATCCGGTACACTTAGACGGCGCCGAGTGCACGCCAGTGGATCGCTACACGGCAACCCTTAACGGCCGCAAGGCGCAGGCCTACCACTTCTACCGCTGTTACTGGCCCGCCCAACCCTAGAGTTATTTGAGTGTCAAAACACGTCAGCAAATTAAACCCGCGCCAGCGCGAAGCCGTCTTGCATATCGACGGTCCCTGCTTGGTATTGGCCGGCGCCGGTTCAGGCAAAACCAGTGTGATCACACGCAAAATTGCCTATCTCATAGAGGAGTGCGGCATACCTGCGCGGCACATTGCGGCGGTGACTTTTACCAACAAGGCCAGCCGCGAAATGAAAGAGCGGGTGAGCGGACTGGTCAAGGGCGCCGCCGCGCGCGGGCTCACCGTGTCGACCTTCCACAATCTGGGCTTGAATATTATTCGGCGCGAGCACAAACAACTGGGCTTTAAACCCGGTTTTTCCATTTTTGATGCCGAAGACGCCCGCGCACTCCTCAAAGAGCTAATGCTGAAGGATGGCGACTTGGATTCCGATCACTTAGATCTGGTGGCCAATCAAATTTCAAATTGGAAAAACGACCTCACGGTGCCAGAATTTGCCGCCTCCAAAGCCCAGAGTGAAGGCGAGGCACAGATTGCCGAAATTTACCGGCGCTACAACCAAGCGCTTAAAGCCTACAACGCCGTGGATTTTGACGATCTGATTTTAACTCCAGTGCGGCTTTTCTCCGAACACCCTGACATACTCGCGCGCTGGCAACGGAAAATACGCTACCTGCTCGTGGACGAATACCAAGACACCAACTCGAGCCAATATTTGCTGGTGAAACTGCTGGTGGGTAATCGCGGCGGCCTTACCGTGGTGGGCGACGACGATCAATCCATTTACGCCTGGCGCGGCGCGCGGCCGGAAAATCTATTTTTACTAAAAAAAGATTTTCCGTCGCTGGTACTCATTAAACTCGAGCAAAATTACCGGTCCACCAGCCGAATTTTGCGCGTGGCCAACCATCTAATCGCGCACAACCCACACGAATTTGAAAAGGCGCTTTGGTCGGAAATGGGCTTGGGCGAAGAAATTCGCGTCATCCGCTGCGCCAACGAAGACGCCGAGGCAGAACGGGTGGCGATGGAAATTTTGTCGCAGCGCTTAAAGCGTCAGATTAAATTTCGCGACTTTGCCATTTTGTATCGGGGCAACCACCAGGCGCGGTTGTTGGAAATTAAGCTTCAGGCGCACCAAATTCCCTACAGTATCTCCGGTGGCACCAGCTTTTTCGCCCGCGCAGAAATTAAAGACGTGATGTCCTACTTGCGATTAATTGTAAACCCCGACGACGACAACGCTTTTTTGCGCATTATTAATACACCGCGCCGGCAAATTGGTACCAGCACACTGGAGGCCTTAGGCCACTACGCCAATCAGCGCCAGATCAGCATGTTTGCCGCCTGCCACGAAATTGGCCTGTCGGAGCACGTGCCCGCCGCCAGTTTGGAGCGCATCCAACGTTTTTGTCACTGGCTCAAACACATTGGCGAATTGTGCCGAGGCGATGATCCAGTTGCCGCAATTCGACAAATGGTGGAAGACATCGACTACGAGGGCTGGCTGCACCAAAATGCCTCCAGCCCTAAAGTGGCCGAAAAGCGCATGGAAAATATTTGGTATTTGCTGGATTCCATTAAAAATATTTTGCAGAAAGCCGACGACGAACACGTCACCATTGAAGATGCCATCGCCAAGTTGGTGCTGCGCGATATGCTGGATCGTCAAGCGGAAGAAGACGAGCTAGACCAGGTGCAGTTAATGACGTTGCACGCCTCAAAGGGGCTCGAGTACCCGCACGTTTTTATGGTGGGTATGGAAGAAGACCTGCTGCCCCATCGCACGAGTATTGAAGAGGACAACATCGAAGAGGAGCGACGCCTCACCTATGTGGGTATCACCCGCGCACAAAAAACACTGACCATGACCTGGGCCGGTAAGCGCAAGCAATACGGGGAAATTATTGAAACCTCCTACTCGCGTTTTCTGGATGAATTGCCCGAAGAAGATGTGCAATGGGAGGGCAATGGCCAACACAATCCCGATGCCAACCGCGCCCAGGGCAGCGCTACCCTGGGCAGCCTGCTCTCCATGCTGGGTGGCCCAAAGCCAAAATAGCCGCACCAGGCCGCCAAGGTTTAGGCTTGACCCGCTGATTTTTTCCCTTTATTGTTATTTTGACCATAAGCTAGCTGTATCGGCCCGTGGCGGTCTGCGCAGAGACGCGGGCCTGATTGGCAGCGATAGCCGCCAGATCCCAACAATAATAAGTGAGACACAGCATGAGCAATCGAATTCAAGCCCCGCAGCGCGGGCAAAAGGCGCAGCCGCGCCCCTTCCAACGCACCGCCCTCGCACTCTGCATTATGGCCGCCAGCGCTGCCGCGGCCCAAAACAGCAGTACCGACATTGAAGAGGTACAGGTACTGGGCGTAAAAGGGGCTCTGCAAAATGCGCAGGATATGAAACGCAATTCCGCGACTGTGGTAGACGCCATTTCCGCGTCGGATATCAATGCGCTGCCCGATAAAAGCGTGCTGGAAGCGTTGCAGCGGGTGCCCGGCATCTCCATAGAAAACTTTGCTGCCGCCGAAGACCCGGACCACTTCTCCATAGAAGGCAGCGGCGCAACCCTGCGCGGCATGCCCCAAACCCGAAGCGAATTTAACGGCCGCGACAGTTTTTCCGCCAACAACGGCCGGGGCCTCAGCTTTCAGGATGTACCACCGGAGCTTATGGGTTCGGTGGAAGTCTTTAAAAACCAGACCGCCGACATGATTGAAGGGGGCATCTCGGGCACCATCAATCTCAATACCCGCAAACCCTTCGACAGCGAGGAGCGGCAGCTGGCGGTTAACGGCGCACTCAATTACAGCGACCTGGCCGAGGCCACCAGCCCGGATTTATCGGGTATCTACAGCGATCGCTGGCAAACCGAGGCGGGCGAATTTGGTCTGTTGGTGAGCCTTGCCAATTCGCGCCTGAAATCCGCTAACAATTCCATGCAAAACGGCGTCAACAACCAGGTGGATGTCCCGGGTGTTGGACTGCGCTGGACGCCCATCAATGCCGGCGCCCGCCAGGTAGAACAGGAGCGCGAACGCACCGGCGGCAGCCTGGCTGTGCAGTGGGCAAACCCCGCTGAAACCTCGCTCACTACCTTTGAATACATTCAATCGGATGCCAGTCAGACTTGGTTGGAGCGCGCCGTTCAATCCGACGATACAGTGGGTACCGCCAGTGCCGACAGCCGCTATAACAGCAATCAGTTTGTAGCGGGCCGGTTGAATGGCGCACCCAATTACAACAGCTACACCCGCCAGAGCGACCAACAATCTAAAGTTGAGGACTTCTCGCTCAATGTGGCGCTAACCCCCAACGATGATTGGTCGATCACTCTCGACGCCCAGTATGTGCGGGCCCACAACAATGTAACCGACCTTTCGGTGTTCGGCGCCCTGGCCGCCGATGTGGCCGTGGACTATTCGGGCAGCAACCCGGAAGTGGCTTTTGTGGCGCCGGAAGCATCTGGCCAGACAGATGCCGACTATTTTACCGACCCGGCAAACTTTTATTACCGCGCAGCCATGGATCATTTGGAAGAATCGGAGGGCACAGAAAAAGCCCTGCAACTGGACGTGGAATACCAAATCAACGACGGCTGGTTGCACTCGGTGAAAGGCGGTCTGCGCGCTTCCGATCGCGACCAGACGACCCGCTGGACCACCTACAACTGGGGTGTATTGTCCGAGTCCTGGGCCGGCGGTCAAAAATTTTTCAATGGCGTCTACGACTCCACGCCCTGGGATGGCCAGCCCGGCACTGAAAGCTACCCAGCGCCCAACTACGATACCGTTAGCTTCGATGATTTTTATCGCGGCCAGGCCGTGGGCGTTAGCGGCGGAAAAATTCTCGCACCGGCCGCCAGCCTAGTGCAAGATTACGATCACTTCCGATCGGAACTCGAGCGCATTTTTGGCTTTGCCCATCTACAAAGTCGCGGCGACCTGGTGGACGACTACTACCTGCCCACTGAGTTAAACAACACCAATGAAAAACGCCAGTCTGCCTATCTGATGCTGAATTTCGGCAGCCCGGATGAAGCCTGGGTGGGTAACGCCGGCCTGCGCTATGTACGCGTCACCAACGAGACTGACGGCGGCGTGTCCTTTGGGTCTTTCGGCAACTCCGCACTCTTACCTGCGGAAGATGTGGCGTTCATGAACGGCGCCAGCTACGCCACGGCGTCCAGCAACGCGTCCAACGCCCTGCTGCCCAGCCTGAATGTTAAATACAATATTAACGACGATTGGCTGGTGCGCTTTGGCTACTCAAAAGCCGTGGCCTTTCCCGATCTTGGCAACCTACGCAACTACATGAATATCTACGGCATCGTAGAAGAAGTGGATATCGATAACGATGGTCAACCGGATTCGGGCAGCGTCAGTGAATACCGCGCCAGTACCGGCAACCCCTACCTTGAGCCCATGGAGGCACACAATTTCGACGTGACACTCGAGTGGTATTTCGACGATGTGGGTGCGGTTACTGCCGGCGCTTTCTACAAAGATCTCAGCAACTTTTTTTCAGCCGGCACCTATCCACAATCAATCACCAATAACGGCATTACCAAAACAGTAGAAGTCGAAGGGCCGGTGAACGCCGGCGACGCCAGCATAAAAGGTTTAGAGCTAGCTTATCAGCAATTCTTTGAAGACTTGCCCGGTGCCTGGAGTGGTTTAGGTATCCAGGCCAACTATACCTACCTGGCCAACAGTGGCGCGCCCAATCAAAACCTTAAACCCGACGAGGGAGCCGTGGTCGACGTAGAGTTTGAGGGCCTGCCGCTACAGGGTATGTCTAAGCACACCTATAACCTGGTGGGCATGTACGAATACGAAAGCGTATCGGCCCGGCTGGCCTGGAACTGGCGCTCGGAATACCTGCTGACCACCCGCGACGTCATCACCAAGCTGCCCATCTACAACGCACCTGAAGGCCAGCTCGACGGGTCAATTTTTTACAATATCAACGATAATGTAAAAGTTGGCTTTGAAGCTACCAACCTGCTCAACAAAACCACTCAAACGAAAATGCAGGTGGATCAGGCGGGCACCAAAGTGGATCGCAGCTGGTTTATTAACGATCGTCGCTTTGCCGCGGTGGTACGCCTGACATTTTAATCTGTATTGCGAAAATTCGAGCGCCGATTACCCTTGCAGCGCTCGAATTTGCGTACTGCCGTTGGGCGCAACGCTGTTGCGCCTTTTTTTCGCCGCGAAACCCGGCAAGCTTCAAGGTCAGTTTCCAAACCGAGGACAATTACTAAGAGCACACCTATGGCAGATTCCGAAGTGCGTATTCGTACCTTACTCATCGTCGGCGGCGGCACTGCGGGTTGGATGGCCGCCGCTGCGCTGGCGCGCGTATTGGGTCGCGGTGACATCCGTATCCAGCTGGTGGAATCCGATGTCATAGGTACCGTGGGTGTTGGCGAAGCCACGCTGCCTGAAATTGTAAAGTTCAACCAAATGCTGGGTATTGATGAAGCGGCGTTTATGCGCGCCACCGGCGCCACTTTTAAACTGGGTATTGAGTTTGTCAATTGGGGCCACCAAGGCGATCGCTACCTGCACCCCTTTGGCAGTTTCGGCGCGGATATTCACGGCATTCCCTTTCACCACTATTGGTTGAAATTTTTCCAGCGCGGGCAGGCATCGCCACTGGCTGATTACTCATTGGCCGTGCGCGCGGCCATGGCCGGCAAATTTTCCCACCTGGCCACACAGCCTCCCATTGTCAGTCCGCCGTACGCCTATCAGTTTGATGCCGGACGCTACGCACAACTGTTGCGCGACTACGCCGAAGCGCGGGGTGTTGAACGCTGCGAAGGGGAAATCACACACACTTCAAAAAATGCCGAAACCGGTGCTATAGCAGCGGTACACCTCGCTGACGGCCGGCAACTGGCGGCGGATTTTTTCATTGACTGCAGTGGCTTTCGCTCGCTGCTTTTGGGTGAAGCGCTAGAAGTTCCCTTTGAAAACTGGCAGCACTGGCTCCCCTGTGATCGCGCCTATGCCGTCGCCAGCACTAACACCGAGCCAACACCACCATTTACCCGCGCCACTGCACACAGCGCTGGCTGGCAATGGCGGATTCCGCTGCAACATCGCACTGGCAACGGCCTGGTATTTAGCAGCCAGCATTGTCGGGAATCACAAGCGCTTGAGCTACTGCTAAACAACCTCTCGGGCGAGCCCCTAGCTGAACCCAAACTATTGAAGTTCACCACCGGCAGGCGCGCCGTCTTTTGGGAAAAAAATTGCGTGGCCATGGGGTTGGCCGCTGGCTTTATGGAACCCTTAGAAAGTACCAGTATTCATCTGGTGCAATCGGCCATCACTAAGCTCATTGCGCTGTTTCCGCGCCATTCCAGTGAAACACACAACCGGCGTGTATTTAACCGGCGCAGTATCTACGAGTTCGACCGCATTCGCGATTTTTTAATATTGCACTACAAGGCCACTGCCCGCGATGACTCGCCCTTTTGGCGCGAATGCGCCGGCATGGCCATTCCCGATTACCTAGCGGAAAAAATGGCGCTTTACCGCAGTACGGGCCGGCTATTTCGGGAGGACAACGAATTATTTAGCGAGTCCAGTTGGTTGGCCGTACTTCAAGGGCAAGGAGTATTCGCACAGGACTATCATCCGGTAGTCGACACGCTGCCCGAGACAGAGGTGCGCCAATTGCTCGAGCAATTTCGCGCGGGCGTTGCAAACTATGTAAACGCCATGCCGAACCACGCCGACTATCTTGACCGCTATTGCTCAAGTGCCGCCGTTAAACACCTTTGACCTTATTGCGCACAGCCGATACCGTGTATACAACGAGCGAACGGAGGGCCTCTCATGTGCGGGCGATTTAATGTGATTCAATCGCCAGCGGTCATAGCGCTGATGGCAGAGCTGGGGTTAAACGGGCAAAGGTTACGCTTTAACGACGATTGTGCACCCTGCAATCCTATCAGTATTATCACTGGATCAGCTCAGGGACCAGCACTGCAAGACGCCATCTGGCACCTTTATTTGGAATCCACTGCCACCGGCTTCAAACCCCATAGTCGCTACTGGTCGATTAATACCAATTGGCAGCAACTGCCCAAAAAACGTGAATTCAAAACCAGCCGCTGCCTAATCCCAGCCACCAGTTTTATCGAGTCGCAAGACGGCAAGCACCCGCATCAACTGTCTTTTGACGAGCAGGCCTTTTGCTTTGGGGGCCTCTATAAAACCTGGACCCACTCCGCCACCGGCGAGACGGTTACCTCGGCATCCATAATCACCTTGCCCGGGCACCCAAAACTGGCACATATCCACCGAAAATCACTGCCATTGATTTTTAATCAGTGCCAAATTGCCGACATGCAAACCTGGTTGGACCCCGCAACCCAAACGAGTTCGCTCGCGCCATTTTTAGTGAGCCAATTGCGGCTACCCCTGCAGGCCTTACCCGTGGATAAATCCAGCACCAAACGCGCCATCGGAGCCGCCTTGGAAATTGCACCGGACACCAGCCAATAGGGGCTAGTGTTCATTGACTGGGCTTTGTGCTGGCACTGGGTAGTGCAGCTGCGATTCCCGCGCCCAGGCCTGCGCGTGCTGCTCGTTGAGAAACAACATTTTTCGGCTGGGTAGATCTACCCGGTGAATAATTTCACCATAGTATGCCTGAAAGAGTTGATTTAGCTCGCCATTATTCACCATGGTAGTGAGACCGCGCTCAATGCGTTGCGCCAACCTTGGGTGCTCTGGCGATACGTAGGTGTAGGTCAGCGCCGGAATATACAACAGCAGGTGCGGCACAATCATCAGGTTGCTGTTGTCGGGATCGCGCCAGTCCAGTTCACCGTACGCTTCGTGGGCTCCGCGCAGCATGTAGTCGAAACGTTGCTGAGCCAGCATGGAAAACAGACCGTCGTAATTATTGCCCGTCTCCATTTCAAATCCGTACTGCGCTAATATTTCGCGAGTTTCCCAGTCATTTTGAACACCCAGTTTAAGCGCCTTAAGTTGTTCGAGAGTGGAGATCTTGCTGAACATGTCGGCGTTATCTTTGTGAATCAATATCACCCGATAATTCAGAATTCCTCTGCGAATTGGAATTGGGATTTCGATGGCATTGGCGCGCCAAAGGGGGCTTTCTACCGAAAAGTACACATTGATCAGATCGCCAAATTTAATGGCGGCCGCCGCGCGCCGGCGATTCATGGCTGGACCATCCCAAATAACGTGGAACGGGCCGTATTCCTCCTCTGTAATTTCCAGTGCTCGCTGCAGAACAGCATTTTTATAATCGTTGCGGACGCCCACGGAGGATTGAGGCTGCGGCATAATAACGATATCTTGTGCCTGTGCCGGCACGCCGGCCGCCAACCACAGCAGCGCTAGCAGGCAAAGTAGGTGGCAAGCGGGTTGCCGTAAAAATAATCGGCTTAGCTGAGGCATTGGCAAGTCAATCACGGAGTGCTGTAGCCGCTAAGTATAGGTGAATATCTTCCACGCGCGCAGCCATTCAGACAGAGGTAACACCTATGACCCACACACTCGACGACGCCGAACTCTACGCCCTTAAAGTGGCATTCAGCTACATGCCACAGCGCATTGAAGTAACCCGCTACGAGTATGGCGAGCGGTACGAAAAAGTACTGGAACACATAGACACGGTGCGCGAAACTTTGCTTGCGCACGGCGTCGACCCCGAAGAAGTCTACGGCGAGATCCACAGCGATATAGCACCCAATTCCTCTTATTGATTGCGCGCCAATCTTTGGGCCCGACGCTTTTAGCAACTTGCCCTGTGTTAATCTGCCCAGCGGGCGCCGACACAACCGCCGTATGGCCCCAGACAATTCACTTGTTAGCAGCCTAAGGATACCCATGAAACAGCTACCCAGCGATGTCGCGCCCTACAAGCAAACGCCCGAATTTACCGAGACGACCGTACCTACCGGTTTGCTCAAAGCGCACCAAACCAAAGCCGATGTGTGGGGCAAAATTGTGGTGCTGGAGGGGCAGCTCGAATACACCATCAACGAACCGCAAGAGGAAGTTCAGCTACTCGATTGTCGAACTTTCGGCGTGGTGGAACCCCAGGTATTGCACCAGGTTAAACCCTTGGGGCAGGTGCGTTTTTTTGTGGAGTTTTATCGCTGATTCGCACACAGTCACCAACAAAATCATTCGACCTTAGGAGTTTTTTATATGCGCCCTGCAATTTGCCGACTCATTGCCCTGCTAGGGCTTGCTGTCACACCCCTGAGTTTTGCCGACACCTCGCAGGGTACCGGCTTTGCCGAGCGCTATTTTGCCGCCTGGGTGGCCACCCAACAGCCCAACGCCCAGCCGGAGCACCTGGAGGCCTACCTGGCGCTGCTGACCGACGATGTGGGCTATCAGCATTTGCCCTACGCCGCAGATGACAGCCGCGCGCCGGACAACAAAGCGCGCATGCGCAAAGGTATGACCTATTACCTGGGCAGCCACAGCGCATTTGACGCCGAGCTCACGCAAGTGACAGAGGGCGTGAACGTGCTGACACTGGCCTATCGCGCGGCCGCCAAAGGCGTCCACCCGGATACTGGCAAAGCGCACGCCTACGACCACGAGGTTTTGGTGGTACTGGAACTGGACAACGGCAAGGTATCGGTTATTCGGCAATACGACCGCTCATAACTGCCCCGCACCAAGGGCTCATGGAGATCATTGGATGAACACAACCCTCGGCGCCGACGGCAAGCACCGCTGCCATTGGTGTGCACAAACGGACGATTTTATTCCCTACCACGACCGCGAATGGGGCTTTCCCGTGGCCGACGACCAACGATTGTTTGAAAAACTGACTCTGGAAAGTTTTCAGTCGGGTTTAAGTTGGCGCACCATACTGGCCAAACGCGAAAATTTTCGCGCGGCCTTCGCGCACTTCGATTTTAATCAAGTGGCGCAATTTACCGAGAAAGATAAACAGCGGCTGCTGAACGATGCAGGCATCGTCCGGCACCAAGGCAAGATTGCCGCCACCATTAACAATGCCCAGCGCGCCTGCGAACTGGTGCAACAGGAGGGCTCGCTAGCGGCTTTTTTCTGGCGCTACGACACCCACAAGCTGGCCCCCGGCGATGCGCCCAGCGACCGAGCCAAGCGTCTGTCAAAGGATTTGAAACAGCGGGGCTGGCAATTTACCGGGCCCACCACTGTATATGCGTTTATGCAGGCCGCCGGGCTGGTTAACGACCATGCACCCGACTGTTGGAGTCACGCCAAAGTGACGCAGCAACGCGCCAAATTTACGCCGCCAGTCCCGGTGCCCAGCCATGATTAACACTCACGCCTTGCGAACACTGCTGGTGGGTTTGACGCTGGTGCTACTGTGCTCCTGTCGGTCGCAGTCGCCCGAGCCCTGTTCAAGCCAATGGCAAGCCCAGGTAGATGCACAACTGCACACGGGCGACGGCCAGGGTCACGGCCCCGATCTGGGGTCCAAGGAGTGGCAGTCGGTGGTCACTTTCAAGCTAGGACTGCGCGACCATGCAGACCTGCCCACCTTGGGCACCCACGATTGGTGTGTGTTTATCGATCGGCAGCTGGCCGCGCGCCGCACAGGACCTTAAGTGAGGGCCATCGGCCTATTTGGCAAAACAGAAGAAATTGAGCTTATTGCCGTCTAGATCGCGAAAATAGCCGGCGTAGAAGCCGCCCTCGCCCCGTGGCCCCGGCGCGCCTTCGTCGGTGGCCCCTAGACTCAACGCCTTGGCGTGCAAGCTGTCCACCTGTGCCGGCGAGGCCACGGCAAAAGCGACCATCACGCCATTGCCCACGGTGGCGGGCTGCCCGTCGTGGGGCCGAGTGATGCAAAAGCCCGTACTTTCTGGGTTGTTAGACCAAACGATAAAGCTGTCTTCCTCCATAAAGCGCGTGGCGTCTATCTCTGCCAACAGGGCGTCGTAAAAGGCCGCTCCGCGCGCCAAATCGTTGCACCCTAGCATCACATATCCCATCATTTGCGTATCCTCCATTGAATTTGAACGCCGGTTATAGCAGATTGGCGGCTGTAGCACCTCAGCCTTGCCGCTGATTCTACGGCCAATGGCTTTGATTTCGCGACCAATCTGGCCCCAGCCGGCCACAACCGTCGCCCCAGGCCCTTATAATAAGAACTCAAATAAAGACGCAGTTACCCCTATGCAGCCGCTCAACCAACAACCGCTGGTTCAAAAAATTCTCAATCAGCCCAACTACCAGTTCTGGGCACTGAATATTTTTGGCTGGGCCGGCTACGGCTTTTTTGTGGCCCTGTCTGCCGTGTTCTGGGACAGACACCTGGGTTTGCAAGTGGCCTATACCCTTATGTCGGTTACCTCTGGCCTGGTGCTATCGCTGTGGCTGCGCAGCTTTTTTAAGAAGATCTGGAACAAAAACGCCATCGCCCGGGGCATCTATTCACTGTTAGCGGTTGTCGCAACCACCGGGGTCTGGTCGTTTTTAAAGATGGAAGTCTTTTTCTACCTCAACAAAGACATGATGGATATAAAAGACAAGGAGGTTGCCCACAGCCTGTACGAGTACCTGGGCTGGTATACCTACTCATTTTTTATATTTTTAAGTTGGGCGGCGCTCTACTTCAGTCTGAAATACTACCGTATGCTGCAGGCGGAAAAAGAAAAGACACTTAAAGCCCAGGCCATGGCCCACGAAGCGCAGTTGAAAATGTTGCGCTATCAGCTAAATCCGCATTTTTTGTTCAATACATTGAACGCCATTTCCACGCTTATTCTTGAAAAAGAGACCGCCACCGCCAACGGCATGGTCACCGAGCTCAGCAAATTTTTGCGCTATTCGCTCGATAACAACCCCATGCAGAAAGTCACGCTGGCGCAGGAAGTGGAAACCCTGCAGCTATATCTGGGCATCGAAAAGCTACGCTTTGAGGAGCGTTTAAACATTCACTTTCGTATCAGCGATGCCGCGCGCAATGCCCACATACCCAATTTGCTCATGCAACCGCTGATTGAGAACGCTATTAAATACGCCATTGCCAAAAGCCCAACGGGCGGCACCATAGAACTGGACGCAGACGTGTTGCACAACCAGCTGTCGATTCAACTCACCGACAACGGACCCGGCATTGCCGACATTCCCGTGGCACTGCGCGAGCGCGCCGAGGGGCAGCACGGCGGCGTCGGCCTGGCAAATACGCGCGAGCGCCTGCACGAACTCTACGGCTCGGCACACAGTTTTGAACTTGAAAATATTACCCCGCACGGATTGCGTATTACGATTCGCATTCCCTACAGCAGTACGGAAAGGAGCAAGGCGGCATGACACTTAAGGCATTAATTGTTGACGACGAATCGCTGGGCAGACGCGGACTCAAACTGCGCTTGGCCGAGATAGACGGCGTCGAGGTGGTGGGCGAGTGCAGCAACGGCAACGAAGCCTTGGCGGCCATTCCCGAACTGGCACCCGATCTGGTATTTCTGGATATTCAAATGCCGGGTATGGACGGTTTTGACGTTGTACGCAGCCTACAAGCCGACGACATGCCCATGATTATCTTCTGTACCGCCTTTGATCACTACGCCGTCGACGCCTTCAAAATTCACGCCGTGGACTATCTCCTCAAACCCATTGAGGACAGCAGATTGCGCGAGGCCATCGCGCGCGCGCAAGAGGTATTCGAGCACAAAAATGCCGTCGCCGACAAGGCGCAACTTCTGGATGTCATCGGCCGCATCACTCAGAAAGATCCGGCACAGCTGGAAGATTGGCTGGCCGAAGAAGGCGAGGGCGCCCAATACCCGGAAAAATTGGCGGTTAAAGACGGCGGCAATATTACCCTGGTACCCGTGGCCGACATCGACTGGGTGGACGCCGCCGGCGATTACATGTGCCTGCACGTTAGCGGCGTCATTCACGTCATGCGTATCACCATGAAAGCGCTCGAAGAACAATTAAATCCGGCCCTGTTCCAGCGGGTACACAGATCCACCATCGTTAACATTAAACGAATTGAAAAAATCAGCTCTCATATCAATGGGGAATATCACCTCATTTTGCACAGCGGCGATAAGTTAAAAATGAGCCGCAGCTACAAAGACAAGGTATCCACCTTCCTCAAGTAACCGTTGGTCGTACGGTTTCTTTGTTTGCGGCCCGTGGACTCCACTGGCCGCAAGTTTTTTACACTACGCCTCAATTTGCGGAACTCTGCCAAACCCTTTTGCTAAGGTGACATTCTCTCACGCATCCACGCTGCACGAATGGATATGCCACCATGAATTTCACCAAAGCAACTTTGCGCAATCCACCCGCTGCGATTGTCGCCATCATCTTCGCCGTCGCCTTCGGCCTGTTCAGCTTAAACAAACTACCCATTCAACTTTTCCCCGATATTGAAAACCCAGTGATCAATATTCAAGCGGGCTGGCGCGCCGCCAGTCCAAAGGAAATGGAATCGGAAATCGTCGAGCCCATCGAAGAAGTGCTGCAGGGTTTGCCGGGTGTCAAAGAGGTCGTGGCCTCCTCCAACGCCGGTTGGGCCTGGATCAACCTGACCTTTAGCATGGATACCGACATGCAGAAAACGCTGGTGGATGTGATTTCGCGCATGAACCGCTTAAAGCCTCTACCGCGCGACGCCACCCAACCTATCATTAGCCTCGGTGGCGGCGGCAGCGGTGGGCCCGCGCTGACGTGGTATTTTTTACAGGTATTGCCCGGCAACGACACCCCCGTCGAGGATTACATCCCCTTTGTGGACGAAGTCATCAGCCCCGCCATCGAGTCGATACCAGGCGTTGCCAGTGCTCGGGTGGGCGGCGCCGGGGGCAATAACCAGGAAGAGCTACAAATTCGCTTTGACCCCTATCGCGCCGCCCAGCTGGGCATTCAATTGCCGGCCGTGGCGGGCTTGGTCAGCCAGTCTAACGACGTCTCGGGCGGGCGCGTCGATGTGGGCCGCCGCCAGTACACACTGCGCATGGCCGGGCGCTTTAAGCCGGAGGACCTGGGCGGCATGGTGTTGGAGTGGCGCGACGGCAAGCCCATCACCTTGGGTGACATCGCCGATATTGACGTGCGCAAGCCAGACCGCTTTAGCTTGGCCACGCAAAACGGCAACCCCGCCATCGGTATCGAGATTACTCGCGAGAGCGGCGCCAATGTGCTGGCTACGTTAAACGCCGTGAAAGCTAAAATGGCCGAGCTGCGCGACGGCCCCGTGGCCGCCCGCAACCTAACGGTGGTGCAGTCCTTCGATGCCTCGGTGTTTATCTACCGCGCGATTAATCTCGTCACCAGCAACATCTTTTTGGGTGTGCTATTGGCTGTGGGCGTACTCTGGTGGTTCTTGCGCCGTCTGCGCGCCACCTTGATCGTTGCGCTAACCATTCCCATCTCGCTGCTGTCGACCTTCATTGTGCTGCAGTTTACCGGCCGCACACTCAACGTCATCTCTCTGGCGGGCCTGGCCTTCGCCGTGGGCATGGTGCTCGATGCGGCCATTGTGGTGCTGGAAAATGTGGTGCGCCTGCGGGAGCAAAAACACGCGCCCGACGACAGCGCCACCCAGGGCACGGGCGAAGTGTGGGGTGCCTTGCTGGCCTCTACAGCCACCACCGTGGCCATCTTTTTGCCCGTGGTATTTTTGAAAGATGTGGAGGGCCAGCTGTTTTCCGACCTGGCGCTTACCATCACTATCGCGGTCAGTATTTCGCTGTTGGTCGCCGTGACGGTGGTGCCACTGCTGGCCTCGCGCTGGCTCAAGGACGAGGGCCTAAAAGATCACAACCAGGCGCTGTGGACGCGCATTACCGGGCTGATCATGCGGCTGACGCACACGGCCAAGCAGCGTTGGGCACTGATTGCCGGCCTGATTTCGGTACCGCTGCTGGCCACTTGGCTACTGCTGCCCGAAATGGACTACCTGCCGCCGGTTAAGCGCGACGCAGTGGATACCTTCTTCCGGTTTCCGCCCGCCACCAATATCGACACCATCGAGAAAGAAATTGTGGCGGTCATCAACGAGCGCATGGGGCCCTATATGCGCGGCGAAAAAGAACCGGCGCTGAAAAACTTTTACGTGTTGGTGTGGCCGGGCGGCGGCACCATGGGTGCGCGCGCCTTGGATCAGTCGAAGGTGGAGGATCTACTAAAAATTGTGCGCGAAGAAATTACCGTCGACCTGCCCGACACCCAAGCCTTTAGTTCACAGGGCAATTTGTTTGGCCAGTTCGGCGGCAACCGCGCCGTGCCCATGCACCTGCAGGCGTCCGATCCCAAGCTGCTAGCCCAGGTGGCCGAGCAGGCGGTGGGCTGGGTCAACGAAGCCATACCCGAGGCTCAGGCGCGCGTGGAGCCGGGCACTGCCGACTCGGAGCCTGAACTGCGCCTGCTACCCAACGACCGAGCGCTGCAGGAGCTGGGCTGGAACCGGCGCGACATGGGCGCGGTTATACGCATGCTGGGGCAAGGCCTGTGGGTGGGCGAGCATTTTGACGCCGTCAAACGCATGGACGTCATTTTGCGCGCCCAGCGCTGGGATGATCCCGAGTCGCTTACCAACCTGCCACTGGCCACCCCCAGCGGCGCCGTGGTGCCCCTCGGCCAGCTGGTCAGCCTTGAGCGCACTGTGGGGCCCAACCAGATTCGCCGCATCGACCGCCGGCGCACACTGACGCTGGTGGTGGTGCCGCCGGAAGACATGTCGCTCGAGAAAACCATCGCCACGCTGCGCACCCAGGTGGAGCCCAAGATCCGCGCCGCCCTGGCCAGCGGCAATGTCCAGTACGGCGGCAGCGCCGACAACCTCAAACAGGCGCTCGGCACCATGGGCGAGAACTTTGCCGTGGCGCTGCTGATTTTATTTTTATTGATGAGCGTGCTGTTTCGCTCGCCCAAAGACAGCGCTCTGGTATTGCTGGCCATGCCGCTAGCCATGGTGGGCGGCGTTATCGCCCTGCAACTGCTCAACGCCGTGGGCTTCCAGCCGTTGGATCTGCTCACCATGATTGGCTTTGTGATCATGCTGGGGCTGGTGGTCAACAACGCGATTTTGCTGGTGCATCAAACCCGCTCCGCCGAGCGCGCGGGCATGAATCGGCACCTGGCCGTCGAACAGGCACTGATGTTGCGCCTGCGGCCGATTTTTATGAGCACCCTCACCAGTTTGTTCGGCATGTTGCCTTTGCTGCTGATGCCCGGCGAGGGCAGTGTGATTTACCGCGGCCTGGCGGCCGTTATCGTGGGCGGCATGAGCGTTAGCACGTTATTTACACTGGTATTGCTGCCGTGTTTTCTGCGCATGGGCGCCAAGGGTCAATTGTCGATGCACGACATCCCACCCGGCAGCCAATTGCGCCATCTGAAATCTGTGGCCTGAGGAACTTGCCATGAAGCTATTAACAACCATTGGTGTCATGGGCCTGTGTTTGGCCAGCTCGCTGGTCTCTGCCCAGCAACAACGCCCGCCTGCCGCCGTCGAGGTGGCAGAGGCACAACTGCGCGATATCGCCCCTACGGTGTGGGTGCCCGGCACCGTCATTAGCCGCCAGGATTCCAATATCGCGGCCGAAATTGCCGGTAACCTACTCTGGGTGGCAGAGGTGGGCGATGCGGTTAAAAAAGGCCAGCCACTGGCGCGGCTAAACGATAGGGTTTGGCAATTGCAACTGGCCAACGACCAAACCAATATCGAGCGCCTCAAGGCCAATCTTGAATTTCTGACCCGCCAGGTCGAACGCAACGAACGACTGGCCCAGGCCAATAACGCCTCCAAGTCGGAAACCGAGCGCCTAATCATGGAGCGCGAAACCACCCGCCAGCAATTGCGCGCCGCCGAAATTGCCCTGGCCCGCACCCAGTACGACTTGGAGCGCACCCAGGTGCTGGCGCCCTTTGACGGCATTGTGGTGGCGCGCAATCACCAGCCGGGCGAACACATTGGCGTCGGCGAAACCCTCGTGCGCCTAACCAACACGGTCAATCTGGAAATCAAAGCGCAGGCGCCCCTTGGCACCCTGCGCTACGTGCAAGCGGGCGGCGAGGTGGCCATTAAAAATGCCTTCCTCACCCAAACTGGCAGCGTGCGCAGCCTGGTTCCCGTAGGCGATGAGCGCTCGCGCATGCTGGAATTGCGGATTACCGCCGACGCCGACTGGGTGATCGGGGAGGCAGTGCGGGTAGAGCTACCCAACGGCGAGACACGGGCGTCTCTGACGGTGCCTCGCGATGCTCTGGTGCTGCGCGAACACCAAGTCTACGTGTTTAAGGTGGGCCCCGACGACAAGGCCGAGCGGATCGACGTAGTTACTGGCGATGGCTACGGCAGTCGCATTGCCATTTCCGGCAACCTGGCACCCGGCGACCTGGTCATCGTGCGCGGTGCCGAGCGCCTGCAAGAAGGCCAAACCGTCAACATTCTAAAACAACACGCCGCCACCGACGGACTGGCCAGCAACAGCTGATTCTGCCTGCAGCCTTTCATTTCGGATTTTTGCCCCCATCATTGGGGGCAAACCTCAGTTTTGTGAATGAGCCGATTGTTATGAAAACTGCCTTTTTGCTGCAAAACCAGTTGAAACACTTGCTTAACAAACAACGTGAGTGGGTAGACGCCACAGACCTCAAAAGTCTCTACCAAACGCCCCACAAAGACGAGGCGATCAACCAAAAGGTAGAGGTCAACGCCAAGGACTACACCCAGCGCATCCACCTTTTGGAGTGCCCGCTCAACGACAAGGGCCTGCCAATGATTCCAGCAGATGCCCTGCCCGAGCCGCTGCCCGTCAAACCCAAAACCGGCGAGCAGTCCGACCTGCTGGACGCGACATCCCCTGATGACGCAGAGGCTGCAGACGCGCTAAGCTCCCCCCTAACCGAGGCAAACGACGCACCCTCAGCGCCTTCGGATGCCGATCAAACCCAGCCAGTCAGTCTGCTGGACTGACCACACGCCTAAGGCCTAAGGAGTAGCCCTTGACCACCCTGTCGCAACCCCTGCAAGACAAATTGGCCTGGTTGGCCGAGGGCAACACCCATCTGTTAAAGGTGATACTGCGCGGCCTGGAGAAAGAAAGCCTGCGCGTGGGCACAGATGGCAAGCTCGCCCAAACGGATCACCCCAAGGCTCTAGGCGCCACGCTCACCCACCCGCACATCACCACGGATTACAGCGAAGCGCTGCTGGAGTTCATCACCCAGCCACACACCAGCGTGGACGCGCTACTGGGCCAGTTGAGCGACATTCACACCTTTACCTACCGCCACCTGGGCGACGAGGTGCTGTGGGGGGCCAGCATGCCGTGCATGATAGGCGCCGACGCCGATATTCCCGTGGCCCGCTACGGTAGCTCCAATACCGGGCGCATGAAAACCACCTACCGCATCGGCCTGGGCCACCGCTATGGACGCGCCATGCAAACCATCGCCGGTGTGCACTACAATTTTTCCTTTTCCGACGAGCTGATTGCAGCGCTGCACGCCCGCGCCAAGAGCCCGCTGAGTTTTCAGGACTTTAAAACCCAGTGCTATTTTGATTTGATCCGCAACTTCCGGCGCTATTTTTGGCTGTTGGTGTATGTGTACGGCGCCGCACCCGCAGTGTGCCGCAGCTTTGTGAAAAACCGCCCCCACAAACTCGTACCCGTGGGCGACGACGACCACAGCTTGCACCTGCCGCACGCCACCAGCCTGCGCATGGGCAATCTGGGCTACCAGAGCGACGCCCAAACCTCTCTGATGGTGTGCTACAACAACCTCAACACCTACCTGAAAACCCTGTGCGGCGCCATAACCCTGCCCCACGCGGACTACCAGGCCATCGGCCTGAAAGATGCCGAGGGCAACTACAACCAGCTCAATACCGCACTGCTGCAGATAGAAAACGAGTTCTACTCCACTATCCGGCCCAAGCGCACCAGCCAGCGCGGCGAGACGGCGCTGAATGCCCTGTACGCGCGCGGTGTAGAGTACATTGAGGTGCGCTGCGTCGACCTGAACCCCTACGAACCGCTCGGCGTCACCCGCGAGCAACTGCACTTTATGGATGCCTTTTTACTGCACTGTCTGCTGGAAGACAGCCCGGAAACCGACTGCAGCGAATATGCCGACATGCAGGAAAATCAGCGTCGCATTGTGGAGCAGGGGCGCGACCCCCAATTGACCCTCAAGCGCTCGGGTCGGGAATACCCCATGCACCAATGGGCCGACGAGCTGCTGGCGGGCATGGCCCGCAGCGCCGAACTGCTGGATCAGTCGGCCGACAGCGCGGATTTTTCCCAGGCTGTGGCCAATGTCGCCAGTCGCATCGACGATCCTCGCCAAACGCCGGCCGCCAAACTCTTGGCCGATATGCAAGCGCACAACAAGACCTTTTACCAACTGGCCAAAGACCTGGCCGACCAACACGCCGAGTACTTTCGCCAGCGCAGTCTCACCAAAGACAGCCTGGCGCTATTTGAAAAACAAACCCAGGCCTCACTGGCCGCGCAAGTACAATTGGAGCGCGATCAGGATGGCGACTTCGAACAGTATTTGGCGGATTTTTACGCCCAATACACCTGCTGCAACAAACCGAAGTTTGACTGCCTCTAGCAGCGCCCAAACACCGGTGTGGGCCAGATGAATTATCTGGCCCACCTGGCACTGTCCGGCGCCGATGCGCACATGCGCGCGGGCGGTTTTCTGGGCGACTGGCTAAAGGGCCCACTGCACCTGCACACAGACCATTGGCCCGCCGGCGTCATTGCCGGCCTGCAGCGCCACCGCCAAATTGACGCCTGGATCGACCGGCAACCCGAGACCGCCGCCGCCATGGCCGCTCTGGGCCCGCGCTACCGGCGCCTGGCCGGCCCCGTCATCGACATCGCCTTCGATCATCTGCTGGCCCAGCAGTTTAGCCACTGGCACGACCAATCCTTGCCGTCCTTTTGCGGGGAGGTTTTCAGTCAACTGGCCCCGCTGCGTGCGCAGATGCCCGCCGGCGCCCAGCGCTTTTTAGCACGCGCCCAAGCACACCAGCTGTTTGAGCGCTACGGCGAGCCAGCCACTTTTTACCAAGTGGTGGGCAGTTTGCGTTTGCGCCTGTCAAAGCCCGAGTTATTAGCCGGCGTGGAAACTACGCTGGCGGCGCAGCAAACCGCCATCGCCACCCAGTTCAACGCGATTTACCCCAAGTTGCTGCAGTATGTGAACGCCCTTGAGACGCAAGATCGCTAAGCCTGTCGCCACCAACCACTGGGGAGGCCCCTATGCCCGTCATCACCATCCGCTCACTGCCCTTCGCCGAAACGCCGCCCATGGGCACTTGGCTACAACAGATCAGCGCCGATTTCGCCCGCGGCACCGGCATTGACGAAACCCACATTTCGCTGCGCTGGCATACGCTGCCGCCGGGATATTGCCTCGATGCCGGCCGCTGTGAAGAAACTCAACCCGCGCACAGCCAGCCGATACAAGTGCACCTGCTGGTGCCGGATTTTAACAGTGCCGAAACCCAAGCCCACATGATGACCTTGCTAGCCGACTGCTTGAGTCGCCACACGCCAATCGCGCGCGACAATATTTTTATCCACCTCGAACTGGCGCACTCGGGGCAGGTGTTCGACGCCGGCGAGCTAGTGCGCTGGTAACCCACTTGCGCCTGCCGCCGCCGTGCACATGGCAGTCCGCCACCGACTTTGATATTCTGCGGCCTGCTATTTAACCGCACTGAGAATTACCACTCAGATATTTACGCGCCGCCGTGCTTTAGCAGTGGCAAGCCTTCAATCGGGCAGGTCTTTGGACAGACCCTTTCGTTGCGCCCTCAAGGAGAAAGTTCGTGTCGTTCAACCGCCCACTGGCCACCCTGTTAGCTCTGTTATTGGCGGCCTGTTCGCCCAAAGAAACCTCCGCGCCTACCAATGCCGGCGCAGAATCGCCCTCAACAACACAACGGCTAACCGACGCCACGGGTGCAGCGCAGCCCGTCTTTGAGGCCGCCCCGGTTGAGGGCACGGGTATTCAGTATGAGCTGAATCAAACCCACAAGCCGCGCAATGCTATAGAGCAAGCCCGCAACAGCACCCTGTTTATCGACACGGGCTTTGGCACCGGCTCCGGTTTTTTTATCGATAACGAATGCACCATTGTCACCAACAAACACGTGGTATTGCTCGACAGCGATGACATGCGCGATATGCGCAAATCGCGCAACAATATTCGCTACCAATTGGATAGGGGTGTAGCCGCGCGCGAGCAGCGACACCAACTGACAGAATCACTGGCCTATTTGGACAAAGCCGTAGAGGCATTTTACGACGACGGCTCGGCCAAGAAAATTTTGGTCAGCCTAGTGAACGGACGCGAGATCGAAGCCCGTGTGCTCGCCTACAGCCAGCAGTTCGATCTGGCCTATCTGCACGTTCGCGAACAAGGTTGCGCGCCTCTGCCGCCGCTTGACGAAGACAATCTGCCCCTGGGCCACAAGGTCTACACCATCGGCAACCCCGTGGGGCTTAAGTATTCCGTCACATCCGGCATAGTATCGGGCACGCAAACCTATGAAAAAATAGACTATGTGCAGACCGATGCCGCCATTAACCCCGGTAACAGCGGTGGCCCCCTAATCGATCAAGAGGGTCGTGTAGTGGGCGTTAACACCATGATTTTATCCGGCTCCGAGGGCATCGGTTTTGCGCTTTCCATTCAAAAAGTATTGGCAGATTTAGCGGCGCTGGCAGAAGTCATTGCGGAAGAAAAAAATAGCACCACCTTTGCCGATTGGCTGGCGGGCAAGCAATTCGTCAAAACCGTGGACAGCGCTGCCAAGCAATCGAACACTCAAACGGCACTGCGCAATTGCCTGACCGAATTCGACAACGAAGAGTGGTCCGCCGCACTGCCCGAATGCGAGCTAGCCGCCAATGCCGGCAACGCCCAGGCAAAATACTTTCACGCCCAATTGCTTTACGCCCTGGGTGGGCGGACCAATAAGCGCAATGCCCTGTCGCTGATCAAAGCATCTGCCAACGAAGGTTATGCCGAGGCTATCTACACATTGGCCACTTTGCATCAGCAGGGCGATCAAGTCAGACGCAACATCAATGCCGCGTTCGATTTGTACAAAGAGGCCTGCGATTTAAAACACGGTTTTGCATGCAACAACGCAGGCCTACTGAGCTTGCAATCCTACGAAAACACCCAGGCTGTTGCGTTTTTCGATCAGGCTATTGAACACGGCAGCGTTTTGGCACTGTTCAATAAAGCCTATCTCTATGAAACCGGCCGCGCTTTACCAAAAGATGAAAACAAAGCCTACGAACACTACTACAAAGCCGCCATGCTGGGCAGCAATTTGGCTCAGTACCGTATGTTTTGGCTGAACTATCGCGCCATAGGCACGGATAAAAACTTTCCCGAAGGTTACAGCTGGCTGCTCATTTCCGAGCTCGATAAGGAAGATGTGGAAGACGGCGTACCGGGTTGGAACGACGATATTCCCAGCGGCACTCGTCACTTTTTCGAGAAGCTATTGAGCAAAGAACAAAAACAGCAGGGTGCAGAGCTGGCCGACAAAGTTGGTACAAAAATTAAATTCAATGCCGAGGCGCACCGCCGGAAATTTTTATACAACCGCAGCGCCAAATAAACCTTTTGTATCAACTCTGCCGCAGACATAAAGGGCCTGCAGCAATTAAGTGGCGCCTTGGCGCCAGTCATTTTTTAGCGCGGATTCACCCAGCAAATGCGTCTTATAACGAGCCTAGCGCGCAATTAGCAATTGCGGTAGTCCACTTCACGACCGCTAGGCAAGGGGCCGCTGTCAGCCACCGCTGAACTGCGCCATCTGTGGCGTTATCACGGGCGTCCACCCGCCCCTTGCAACGCCCAACCGGCTTGTTAAGCTGGCGCCATCACACTTGGATAAGGGCCTTATCATGACATCAATGTTGCGCTTTCTTGCGGTGGTCGCCGTACTATCGATTGCCGCCTGTTCCAACGACCAGCATGCTCTCGAACAGGACATGGCCGCACCGCGGCTGGCTGCGTCTATGAAAATGATGGCTGAGCCCGCACCGGAAGGCGCCGGCGCCAGCTATCTGGCCTATGAACACAGTATCACTTTAGACATGGCCGCCGATGAGGTAGCGCCCGCCTACCAACAGCTGATAACACGCTGCAATCAACAACCTCAAAACCTGTGTACTTTAATGACCTCGAACCTGCAAACCGGCGAGCAAAGCTACGCGCACCTACGCATGCGCATGCCACCGGATCAGGTTGAGCCGATGCTGTCACACGCCGGTACGCTGGGCGAAGTGACCCATCAGAATACGCAGGTCGACGATCTGCAAAACGCGATCGTCGATAACGCGAAGCGAGTTGAAATGCTGGAGAGCTACCGCACCAAACTCCAAGCCCTTGAAACCACCTCGGCCAAGGAAGTGGAATCGCTGATTCGCATTGCCTCTGAACTCTCGCGCGTGCAGTCAGACCTGGAGTACGCGCAGGGCGAAAAGGCGCGTTTGCGCCAGCGCGTGGATTTACAGGTGGTTAACATTCACCTGCAAACTCAAAGCTACACGGGATTCTGGTCGCCCATAGTTCAATCACTCGGCGATTTTGGTCGCCACTTCGCCCAGGGCACCGCGCACACCCTGACGGTGGTGGCCTACGGTTTGCCGGGCTTTGCCATACTCCTGCTAGTGGTGCTACTCCTGCGTATGCTGTGGCGTCGACGCCACTAGCAGAACAACTGAACGCTGGTACCCCAATCAGGAGACGCGATGAGTATTCAAGTGGGCATTGTGGGCCATGGTTACGCGGCACAAACGTTTCACTGGCCGCTACTTTCGGCACTGCCCGAGTTCGACGTGTGCGCCGTAATGAGCTCCCGGTCGCCTGCGGACTTGCCACCAGTGGCGGTGTATGACTCGATTGATCAATTGCTTGCGCACCCGGGCCTGTCGCTGGTGGTGGTCACCGCGCCCAACGACCAGCACTTTGCCCTGGGGCAAAAAATACTGCGCGCCGGCAAGCATTTGGTACTCGAAAAACCCATGACCGTTTCGCTGGCGGAGGCACAAGCGCTGGTGCAGCTGGCGCAGGCACAACAATGTGTGCTGACGGTATTTCAGAATCGGCGCTGGGATGGCGACTTTCTGACGGTGCAGAAAATACTGGCTGAAAATCGGTTGGGCGAGGTGAAGTATTTTGAATCTCGCTTCGACCGATTCAGACCCATTGTGCGCGATCGCTGGCGCGAAAATGCCGGCGCCGGGGCGGGCATCTGGTTTGATCTTGGGCCCCACCTGATCGACCAAGCCCTGCTGTTATTTGGCTGGCCCGATGCGATTACCGCGCGCCTCGGTGCACTGCGCGAGCACTCGCACAATACCGATTTTTTTCACGTGCAATTGCACTACCCGGGTCTGGAGGTGGTATTGCACGCCAGCCCCTTTTGCGCGGCGCCCACCGAGCGCTTTCGCGTGGAGGGCACGCGCGGCAGCTACCACAAAGCCGGGCTGGACCCACAGGAGTTGCAATTAAAAAACGGCCTCGCGCCCGACCACCCGGACTTTGGACTGGCACCGGCCGAGGCAGGCACCTATTGCGACGGCCAGCAGTCACACCGCCTACACACCGAGCGCGGCTGCTACACAGCTTTTTACCGGCAACTGGCCGACGCCATCACAACTGGCGGCCCGCTACCTGTGACACCGGCACAAGCCTGCGCCGTGATGGCCATACTCGCCCTGGCCGAACAGAGCGAAGCACAGCAGTCGCGCTTGCCCTGTGGCACCGAACCCTGGGCGATACTGCCGGTCACACGCTCAGCACACTGCGAGAACGCGAATGAATAATCAACACGCGGGATTCCAGTTGCGCCCCTTCGAGCCGGCAGATGCGTCTGGACTGCTGGCGTTAAATCAACACTCGGAACAGGTATTGAGCCCCCTAACGGCCGAGCGCTTTGCGCAACTGCGCCAACAGGCAGCGCTGCTGTGGGTGGCCGAACGCGGCGGGCAGATGGCCGGCTTTTTAATGGGTTTCTGCGCCGGCGCCGCCTACGACAGCGTCAACTACCGGTGGTTTAACGCGCGCCTGCAACACTTTTTTTATATTGATCGGATAGTGATTGGTGCCAGTGCACGGGGTTTGGGCATAGGGCAGACATTTTACCGCGAGCTGCAACGCTGGGCGCGCGGCCGCTCGCTACACTGGCTAGCGGCGGAAATCGATATTGCACCCGCCAACCCAGCCTCACTGCGCTTTCACCAACAACAGGGCTTTGTGGCTGTGGCCGAGCAGGGCACCGGCCACAAACGCGTGTCGCTGCAACTGAAATCCCTCGAGAAAGAAGGCGCTACTAATGAGCACTGACGACCATTTCACCTTTGTACAAGCCGACGAAGTGGAAACCCGTGCCACACTATCAATTTATCCAGCGCCCTTTGCTGCGCGCATGCAGGGCCGTCACAAACGCGTGCTAGGCGCACTGTTCGGCTTGCAAAACTTTGGCGTCAATCACACCACGCTCGAGCCCGGCGCTCAGTCTGCCCTGCGTCATGCACACGCATTGCAAGATGAATTTATTTATATTCTCGCGGGTACCGCAACCTTGATAGACGACCAGGGTGCGCACGCGTTACCGGCGGGCGCTTGTGCCGGCTTTAAAGCCGGGTCGGGCAATGCCCACCACCTGCGCAACGACACGGATCAGCCAGTGGTTTATTTGGAGATTGGCGACCGAACGGCGGGCGACGCGGTGCACTACCCGGACGACGACCTGGTGGCCGAATCCTTAGATGGCCGCTGGCAGTTTCGCCACAAAGACGGCCGACCTTACGAGTGATGTTTTAGCGAGGTCAGCGCTGCACAATGAGGTTGTCAAAAAAAACATCCACCACACCGCTGTCGCCACCCACTTCCAATTCGATGACTTTGCGAATTTCTGCCAGCGCGTCCTGGCGCAGTTGTTCTTTGCCCTGCTGAGTGTCTATCACCAATTCTTCCTGGCGACTCATGAGACTCACCAGCGTATCGCGAATGGCCGGCATATGGTGGCGCACATTCTGGGCTGCACCCACGTCGTGCACTCGAACGGTCAACTCGGCTTTCAAGTAGCGCAGCCGGCCAGGGCCGCCGTAGTTCACTACAAAGGGGGGCTGCAGGGGAATGTATAGCGCCTCGGGCTTTGGGGCCGGGGCCGCATCTTCTTCCGTCTCGTCTTCCTGGGCGGCAGCCTGCAAGGCAAACCCAAAACATAGACACACAGCAAACAACCAGTGCGTAACTTTGACCATAACCTCATCCAACTCATCGTCTAACTAAGCCTTAAGCATAGCAGGCCGGCGCGGCCATTTTGCCCATTGCCGCCCGCACCCTCGGTGACTGAACCTCACTGGTCGGCCGACCGGCGTTTTTCAGCCGACTAGATATTGTGCCGGCTGTCATTTTGCCCTAGTGTGGCCGCCAAATCACAAGCCCCTTCCGACCACAGGAGCCCCCATGCTGCCCGGTATTCGACCCACCTACCTGATTGTTTTCCTCGGCTGTACCGGCCTGATCCTGACTGCACTTTACATGCAGCATGTCATGGGCATGCATCCCTGTCCGCTGTGCATTACCCAGCGCGTCTTTGTCATTGCAGTAGGCTTGCTGGCATTGGCTGCGGCGCTGCACAACCCTAAGCCGCTCGGCCGTAAAATTTACGGCGCGCTGAGCCTGCTGGCGGCGCTTGTGGGTGCCGGCGTTTCCGCCCGCCACGTCTGGATTCAATCGCTGCCAGAAGACCAGGTGCCCGCCTGCGGCCCAGGGCTAGAGTATATGTTTGAAACCTTTCCTCTCATGGAAGCCTTAACGCTGCTGTTTCAAGGCGACGGCAATTGCGCCGACGTGGTTTGGCAGTTCCTGGGGCTCAGTATTCCAGGCTGGACGCTGGTGGCCTTTGCTGGCCTGGCGCTGATCAGCGGTTGGCAGGCGTTGCGCAAGGCGTGATTGCCGGGCTATTGCTACTGCTGCTGTTTCAGGGCATCGGCGAACTCCTAAGCCACTGGTTTGGCTGGCCCATTCCGGGGCCGGTGGTGGGCATGTTACTGTTGTTTGCGAGCCTGCAATGGCTGCCCGCGCTCTGGCCAGATAAGTTAGTGCGCGGCGCGGAGCAGGTGAGCGGGGCGTTAATCGGTAATCTCAACCTGTTGTTTCTACCGGCGGGCGTTGGGATGTTTTTCATGCCGGCGCATATCAACGCCCAGTGGCCCGCGCTTTTGGCGGCGATCCTACTCGGCACCTTTATCAGCCTGTTGCTGTGCAGCTGGCTATTGGCGCGCCTGGCAGTCAATGCTAGCCAGGCAACACCCAAGGCGCGGGATTAGTACCGCCATGCCAGAGCGCTTACTGGATCTGGGGCTATTGGCCGCCACCTTGGCAGCTTACCAACTGGGCCTTTGGGTGCACGGGCGCGCTGGGCGCAGCCTGTGGTTACACCCGCTGGTTATCGGCGCCAGCAGCTTGGCGCTCTTCATCGGCCTTACCGATTTGACCTACCTGCGCTATCAGGCTGCCACGGACTTCTTTTACAGTCTGCTGGGCCTGGCGACGGTAGCGCTGGCCATTCCCTTGCACCGGGAATTCCACCACGTTAAACGCTTCTTGCTGCCCCTACTCGCCAGCGTCGGGCTAGGTAGCTTTGCCGCCTGCGCCGTCGCGGTGGGCCTGGCGAGCCTCGCCGGCGGCACTCAAGCCCTGCTGCTGGCAGTGGCGCCTAAGTCCGTTACCACTCCCATTGCGCTCGGCATCGCCGAATCACTCGGCGCCAATGCCAGCCTGGCCACCGGTACGGTTATTTTTACCGGTGTGGTTGGCGCACTGTTGGCGCCCTTGGCCTTTACCCTAAGCGGCCTCACCGATGCCCGCGCTCAGGGCCTGGTGCTGGGCATCAACGCCCACGGCATTGGCATCGCTCGGGGCTTCGAAATTAACCGCACCACCGGCGTCTTCGCCAGCCTGGCCATGGGTCTGACTGGCGCTTTTACCGCACTTTGGCTGCCGGCTTTGGTTAATTACTGGCTGTTCTGACAGCCAGAAATGCTTGCTCGGTGCAGGGCTTTCCCCTACATTGGGCACTCGTCTCGTCGAATGAGTTAAGGAATTAGCGACATGCTCGAAAATTGCGTAACAGCGAAAGAACGTTGGGGTGGCGTCAGCGATATTATTGACCGCTGGCTGCAAGAACGTCAGAACGCGCTGGTTCTTTACTGCAAGCTGTCTGACTACGACGACTTCGAACCCGAACAGCACGGCGACAAGGTGCGTACACTGTGCCAATTGCTGGTGGACTACACCTCGGCCGGCCATTTTGAAGTCTATAAACAGCTGGTAAACGAGGCCAAAGAATTTGAGGATCAGGAAGCCATCAGCCAGGCGGCCGACCTCTACGCCACCATCGATCCCACCACCGATGTGATTCTGGATTTTAACGACAAGTACCAGGAGACGGACGATCTGGACGCACTGCGCGCCGATTTGTCACACCTGGGCGACGCCCTCGAAACCCGCTTTGCCGCAGAAGACCGCATGATTGCCGTGCTGCACGACGCGCACAAAGACTTAGTGGCGTAATGTCCTCCGGGCCTCGGCAACTCGCGTCGAGCCCGCATACTTCCATTGCACTGGTCGCGCTGGTCGGCGCGCAGCGAGCCTGCCAAGTCAGATTGCGAGCGGGGGCAGGGCGCGGTTTTTTGCACTATCTTTAGAGGCAGCAATCCCTGTGTCCGGACCCCTCTATGAAATGTATTGCCCTCGGCATTACCTTGCTACTCACACTCGCCGCTTGCGATTCCACGCCCACTCCATTTGCCAGTTTTGAAGTTGCCAATAAGGGGGCGCTCAGCGCGTCTCTATCGGACACGGGCGACTACGCCATTGTGGGCTCTATTTTCGAGGGTGGCAGCCTGTGGCGAGTGACCGATCAAGAGCGACTCTACAACTGGAATCACCGAGCTGGCGAACAGTCCACTATTACCAGCAGCGCGTTTTCCCCCGACCGACGCTGGGCCGCCACCGCCACCACCCACACTATTGTGTTTTGGGATCTGCAAACGGGCGAAGCGCTCCGGTTTTGGAATGCACCGGCGGAAATTCTAGACATGGTTCTCGCGCCCAACGGCAACTATGCATTGCTGGGCCTGGTAGATGGTACGGCCGTCATGTTTGACATTAAGCGCGGGGGTGTTACGCGCACCTTTCGCCACGCCAACCGGGTGCGCAGCGTCGACCTGACTGCGGACGCCAAGTTTGCCCTGACTGGCTCAGAGGATAAGACCGCCACCCTATGGGACGTTGCCAGCGGCAAGGCGGTGCGCACCTTTGCGCACGACGAGGAAGTTCAGAAGGTGGCCCTCAGCCGCGACGGTAGCCGCGCATTGACCGCCGCCAAGTACGACAAAGCCGTGGTTTGGGATTTGGATACCGGTCGCGCCTTGGGCAACATTCCTCTGGCCGGCACCATGGTCAAGCGCGGCCTGCGGTTTACCGCCGCACGCTTTTCGCCGGACAGCCGCGAACTGTTAACCGGGCGGCCGGATGAAATTGTGCAGCTGTGGGATGTAGAACAACTGCGCGAGTTAAGGCGCTGGCGGCTACCTAAACGCGACACCCTGCAACCCACCGGTGCATCGGTGCAAGCCGTGGCCTTTACAGAGGCCGGCTACTTGGCTGTGGCCAGCAATGGCTTTATCCACAAACTGCGTTGAGACGCAAAATGTGCGGGCATACAAAAGGCTGCTTGTGCAGCCTTTTTTAAACGCTTTGTCGGTAAAGCTTACTGTGCAGCCGCTTCTTTCTTTTCGCCGGCGGCAATGCTCAGTAATTCAACTTCAAAGATCAGTGCCTGGTTCGGGCCGATGGGGCCAGTGCCGCCGGGACCGTAAGCCAGCTCTGATGGAATGTACAACTCGTACTTGGCGCCGGGGCTCATCAACTGCAGGGCCTCGGTCCAGCCAGAAATCACGCCGGTCACCGGAAAACTAACGGGCTCGCCACGGGTGTAGGAGCTGTCGAATTCGGTACCGTCGATCAGCGTGCCTTTGTAGTGCACTGTCACCGTGTCAGCGGTTGTGGGCTTGGTGCCTTCGCCTTTGGTGACCACTTTGTACTGTAGGCCAGATTCCGTGGTTTGCACGCCTTCTTTTTTTGCATTCTCAGCCAGGAAGGCTTCGCTTTCTTTCAGGTTGCCGTCGGCAACGGCTTTGAATTCGGCTTCCTGCTTAGCTTGGGCTTTAGTTTGAAAATCTTGCATGACCTGCTGCATTTCTTCCTGGCTGATACGACTTTCTTTGCCAGACTGAACGTCGTTGATTGCCAGCGCGATAGCGGCGGCGTCCAACTCAAAACCTTCTTGCTTGAATTGGCTGGCCATATTGGTGCCAAACATGTAGCTCACTTTAGATTCCAGGCTTTCCAGCTTGGGCTCCTCGGCTTTTTTATCTGCGCCGCAGGCGGCCAGCAATACGGACGCCAGGGCAATGCCTGAAACCAGGCTATGTTTCATTTTAATCATTATCTTCTTCCGGTTGAGGACCCAAGCTCCACACTGGCTCAGGCGTGCATAACGAGCGGCCAATACTAGCCTAGTTATCGGGGCCTGTTAAGCCGCTGGGCGCCAACTTCGCCAACGCGCGCCGCAAAGCGGGGAAAGGTTCACAGTCGGCGGGCAGGTGATAGAAGTGTGCGATGCTCGTCAGTGCGGAACACTCACTGGCACGCCAGGGCAAGGACGACAATTTAGCCAGCACGGCGAGTTCGGCACTGAGTTCAGCCTGTTTTACTTGGTCGCGTACCTGGGCTGCCGCCGGGCTCGCTTCGGCCAGGGGCTTCAGGTGTCGGCGCAGAGATCGCACCGGCCAAACCAATTGCTGTTCCCAGTCTAGAACGGGCTGGCACAAACTCACCCACTGGGACTCATCACCGCCAGTGCCGCGCGCATCTAACCAAGCGGCGCACAACAGCAGCGGCACGCTCAGTTGGTGACTGTCTTGCCAGGCGAGGCACTCGGTTTCAACGCCCGGGGCGCCGTACAGGGCGATAGCAAATTCCGTGAGTGAGTCTGTCATTTAGTGCTGGTGGCCGGCAGCGGCGCTGCTACAATGCGCGCCATGATTGAATTGAGCCAAGTCAGCCTGCAACGCGGGCAAAAATTTCTGCTGGAACAGGCAGACCTGCGCATACATCCGGGCCAACACGTGGGCCTGATTGGTGCCAATGGTAGTGGTAAATCCTCGCTGTTCCAAATGTTGCTGGGCAACTTGGCAGCCGATGCCGGCCATTGTCAAATCCCCAGCCAGTGGCGCATTGCCCACATGGCACAAGAAATTGAGGATACCCACAAGCGCGCTCTCGACCATGTGCTCGACGGCGACACCGAACTGCGGCGCCTACAACACATTATCGCCACCGGCGAGGGCGCCGCGCTGGCCACTGCCTACGCCGATATGGAGCACATTGACGGCTACACCGCAGAGGCCCGTGCTCAGCAGCTATTGGCCGGACTCGGATTCGCCCCCGGCGATGAAAATAAAACCGTCAACGACTTTTCCGGCGGCTGGCGCATTCGATTAAACTTGGCCCAGGCACTCATGTGCCCCAGTGATTTATTGCTGCTCGACGAGCCCACCAACCACCTGGATTTAGACACCACCCTATGGCTGGAACAGTGGCTCAAACGCTACGCGGGTACACTGGTGCTGATTTCCCACGACCGGGACTTTTTGGATCAGGTGGTGGACCGCATCGTCAACGTCGAGGCGCAAAAGTTGGTGTTGTACGTGGGTAATTACTCCGCCTACGAGCGCCAAAAGGCCGAGCGCTTAGCGCAACAGCAGCAGGCTTTTGAGAAACAGCAGGCGCGGGTATCGGAAATCGAAAACTTCGTGCGCCGCTTCCGCGCCAAGGCCTCTAAGGCCAAGCAGGCACAGAGTCGGCTCAAGGAATTGGAGCGCATGGAGACCATTGCGCCCGCCCACATCGACTCGCCCTTCCACTTTGAAATCCCCTGCTACGACAAAGTCAGCACCCCGCTGGTGGGGTTGCAGCAGGCTGTTTTAGGCTATGGGGAGCGGCCGCTGTTTCGCGCGCTCAACCTCACCATTCTGCCCGGTATGCGCATCGGCTTGCTCGGTTTTAACGGCGCCGGCAAGTCCACCTTGGTGAAGGCCTTTACCGGCGACCTTGCACCGCTTGCCGGCGAGCGCATCTGCGGCGAGCACCTGCGCATCGGCTATTTTGCCCAGCACCAATTGCAGGCGCTGGATTTAGAGGCCAGCCCCGCCCTGCACCTACAGCGGCTGAGCCCCAGTGCCAGCGAGCAGGAAATTCGCAACTTTTTAGGGGGGTTTGGTTTTAACGGTGAGTTGGCGCTGGCCAAGGTCAGGCCCTTTTCCGGCGGCGAAAAAGCCCGCTTGGCACTTGCCATTATCGCCTGGCAAAAACCCAACCTGCTGCTGCTGGACGAACCCACCAACCACCTGGATCTGGAAATGCGCCACGCACTAACGGTGGCACTTCAGGCCTTTGACGGTGCCGTCATTGTGGTGTCGCACGATCGACACCTACTGCGCAATACCGTGGAGGAATTCTGGCTGGTGCACCAAGGGCAGGTTGCGCCCTTTGAGGGCGACCTGGAGGCCTACCATCACTGGACGCAGCAACAGCTGTCGGCCACCGCAAACACAGCGCCGGCAAACGGCGCGGTAAAACCGGACCGCAAGGCCCAGCGCCAGCAGGCCGCCGCCCAGCGGGAAAAACTAAAACCACTGACTCAGGCACTTAAAAAGGCGGAGCAGGCCATGGAGCGCCACCAGGCGGAGTTGGAAAGGTTAGAGGCGCTATTGGCCGATCCAGCGCTCTACCAGGATAGCCGCAAGAGCGATATGCAACAACTGTTTAAATCCCAGGGCGAGGTCAAGGCTCAGCTGGAATCTGCCGAGGCAAGCTGGTTTGAAATCAGCGAACAACTGGAGCAAATTCAAGCCCAGAGCGATTAGTCGCACCCGGCGCGCGGGATGACCGGAAGGTCAGCTCCGCGGCTGGCATCCCCCCGTCATCCCCCTTATGATCGTCCGCGTATCGGTGAAACAATCACAATAAATCACTGAACTATCACGGTTTTTGCGCAGCTTGCTACACCGCCATCGCCACCTGCGAAGGTCACAATAATAACACTGCCACGATTACGGATAATCGTAATGAGGAATGACGCAATGAGCTTTACCCACCCCCGGATTACCCTGAAACCTTTGGTTGCCGCATTGTTACTGAGCGCCAGCGCCGCACATGCGAACACCCCCTTTGACGAGCTGGTGGTCTTTGGCGACAGCCTGTCAGACTCGGGCCAGTTCCCCGATGCCGGCGGCCCCATTAACCCCACTTTTATGGTGCCAGGCAGCGGCCTGCGCTTTACCAACCGCGTCAATGGCGCGGGCAGCGAGACCGACTTGGTAGGCGTACAGCGCCTCAGCCAACAGCTTGGCCTGGGTTATCTGGCGGCCTCCACGCCCTATTTGCCCAGCCCGGTTACCGGCTTCCCCGCCGGCACCAACTATGCCGTGGGCGGCTATACCTCGGCCCAGATCAAGGCCTCTATTACCGACCCAGATGGCTCCACAGTATTTAACCCCGCCGCCGGTCCAGCGAAAGTGCGCGACGGCTACCTGGCCGAGTACGGCAGCGCAAAGGCGCGCACGCTTTACTACGTCAACGGTGGCGGTAACGATGTGCTAGGGCTCACAGATCCCTTTAACCCAAACAATCCCGCCACCATCGTCACTGCTGCAAACACGCTGGTAGCCGGTATTAACGCCCTGGACGCCGCGGGCGCCGAGTACATCATGGTGTCTAACCTGCCCGATGTCGGTAATACGCCGGCGGGGATTGGCTCGGGCGCCCAGCCCCTATGGTCGCCCATGAGTGCACTCTACAACGACACCCTCTACGCGGGCCTGACCGCCTCCGGCGCAAACGTGATTCCCGTGGACGCGCGCGGCCTGATGGCAGAAATTCTGGCCAACCCCACGGCCTTTGGCTTCGTTAACGACACAATACAACTGACAGCCACCTGTTACGATGGCTCGGGCGGCAGCTGCCTGGAAAACCCTGTTTACGGCATGTCCCAGGCGGGCAATGGCGACCCCACTAAGCTGGTGTTCAACGACGGCGTACACCCCACAGCTGCGGCCCAACAAATCGTGGCCGACTATATGTTCAGCCTGATCAAGGCGCCCCAGGAAGTGGGCCAGTTGCCCATATTGGGCGCTAGCCTGGTTGACGGCGATACCCGCTCGCTGCGCCAGCAAATGCAGGCTAATTTAGCCAGCCGGTCGCTCGAGGCCGGTAGCTGGCAGATTTTTGCTCGCGGTCAGGCCCTGGACGCGCGCTCGCGCAATGGCTTTAGCGATGCCGACGCCGATACCCAAGGCGCCCAGCTCGGCCTGCAATACGGGTTGAGCGAACACTGGAACCTGGGACTTGGACTGGCCTCCAATAGCGGCGACCTGGACTTTGCCGATACCGGCTCTCGCTACGAGGCCAACAGCCAGTCGGTTACCGTCTTTACCGGCTATACCCAAGGCGCACACTGGGCCAATGCCAGCCTGCATTTAGGCCAGCAAAGCTACGATAGCGCCCGGGCGTTGGCGTTGGGCATTACCTCTCGCACTGAGCTGGGCGAGACCGACGGTAGCTCCCTGGGTCTAAGCGCTGAGTACGGCTACAACATATCCCCCCACGCAAACTGGGACTATGGCCCGAAGGTGGAGCTGGCCTACCGCAAGGTATCTGTGGATGGCTTTGCCGAGACGGGAGGCCAAACCACGTCGCTGAGCTATGAAGACCAAGAGCACACCTCTACCACAGCGGATATCGGCCTGTTTGTACACTGGCGTGCCGCACACATGGTGGTGACCTCCGAGTGGGGCATTCGCTCCGAGCTGACCGAGGACGACCACACTGTGCGTATGCGCAATCAGACACTGGCATTGAACAGCTACACACTGCCGGGCTATCAACAGGACAAGGGCCAGGCTTGGCACGGCAATGTGACCGCCAGCTACTTCCTGACACCCACAGCCGCGATCAGCGCCAGCTGGGAAACGGAACAGGGCGACAATCGCGTCAATCTGCTGGGCCTGGGCGTGAGTTTGGCTTTCTAAGTTCAGCCACAGACCCACTAGTCCCCCAAACGGCGCATATATGCGCCGTTTTTTTGTTCCAAATCAAAGCAGAATGGGGTGCCTTTCGCTATGGTTACTAGACCCCCATCAAGCGAGGAACACGGCATGAACGCGCGCAAGCTGCTAGTAGTAATAGATCCATCCACCGACGATCAACTGGCACTGGGTCGCGCCGTCCATCTCGCTCTCGGCACTCAGTCAGAGCTGCATCTCTTTTGTTGTACCTATCTCAACGACGAGGAAATGAGTGCCTTTTGCTCCCGCAAAGATGCCAAGCACACGCACTTAAACAACACTAAGGCCTGGCTAGAAGAGCTAGCGGCACCGCTGCGCGCCCAGGGCATCAATGTACATTGTGAAGTCACTTGGAACCAAAAATGGGAAACCATGGTGAGTCAGGCCGCCGGTCGCATCGGGGCCAACCTGATCATAAAAACCAGTTTTAAGCACAGTCGGCTGGAACGCGCGCTCAGCCGAACCAGCGATGTCTACATAATGCGCACGGCACCTTGCCCGGTGTTGTTGGTGAAGGCAGAGGAAGCCTGGCAGAACGGCATAGTGCTGGCCGCCGTGTGTTTAAATGCCAATGAACCAGATCACGAACCGCTCAACAACGTCATTATCTCGCGCGCACGGCGATTGGCTCAGGCGACCAACTCCGAATTGCACCTGGTCTCTGCCGTGGAAAAAACACCCGAGTTAATTCACCTCTTTCAGTGGATGGAAGAACCAGAGGAAGAACCCATTGAGCTGGTGAGCCGCCGCTTTGGCATACCCAGCCAGTTTATTCACATTGTTGAGGGCGCACCCAAAAATGCGCTGCCCGACACAGTGCAGGCGCTGCACGCCGATCTACTGGTGATGGGCACCTCGGCGCGCACCGGGTTGGCCGCAACCCTACTGGGTAACACGGCGGAAAAAGTACTGGATCAATTAAGTGTCGACTTGCTGAGCATTAGCAAATAGCGGGCACAAAAAAGGCGGGCAAGCCCGCCTTCTCGACAGCGCCTAAAGTTACTTACGGACTTTTGACGTTTTCTTAGACTGAACAGACGCCACTACGCGACGGTTTTCTTCGCGACCAGCTGCTGTCTCGTTGGAAGCCACCGGGTTGGCTTCACCGTAACCCACGGCAGTCACGCGCTCGGGCGCCAGACCAAAGCGCTGAATCAACACATCGCGCACAGCGTTGGCTCGACGCTGAGACAATGCCTGATTATAGGCCTCTGAGCCGCGCGAATCTGTGTAGCCCTGCAGTTCGACGCTGGTGTCTTTGTAGCTCTTCATGAATTCGGCAACGGCGCCAATTTCATCAAAGAACTCGGGCTTAACCACGGCCGCATTGTTGTCGAAGGTCACATCCAATTTAATGGCGACAGCCTCGGTCAAGGAAATCGCGCAGCCTTGTTCGTCAACTTTCAAACCAGCTTCGGTGTTGGGACACTGATCTTTGTGGTCGGCGACGCCATCGTTATCGGAATCCAGCGGGCAACCGCGCTGATCGACTTGCACGCCGGCTGGCGTCTGTGGACACGCATCGCGCGTATCAATTACGCCGTCATTGTCGGCGTCAGACGGTGCCGGTGCAGCGGCAACAACCGGCTTCTCATCGCGCACACCAAAGAAGTAAGTCAACGCGACATTCATGCCCATATCGATGTCGCCGTCTTCAGAACCGCGAATACCGCGCATATCGCCGCGCACTAAAAAGTTGTCGGTCAGATACGCCTTCACACCGGCACCGATGTTGAAAGTGCTTTCGTCATCGCTCTGGCCGCCGGCTTTGTATTGGTTTTGCCCGGCACCCATTAAAAAGAAGGGTTGTACGCGGCTGTCGGTATTGAAATGGTACAAAGCGTCTAGCGCCAGCTGGCGGCCACTGATTTTGATACCGGCCGGATCGGTTTTGGGGTCGTTGTCGACATACATACCCTCGATGCCCCAGCGATCGTTAATGCGATAGCCCAGCGCGGCCATCCAGCCAGTACTGTCTTTTAGATCGCGCTCTTTATCCCAGTTAGTGGCGTTAACACCGGCGCTGACCTCCAGCCCCATTTGATCCGCTTGCACGGTGGTGGCGGCAATCGCACAGGCTAACGGCAACATCAGCACAACTTTTTTCATTGTTTCTCTCCTAAAATGTTCACTCTCACAGGCGGCTCAGTTCAGCGGCCGCCGGGCTGTCTTGTGCAAACCCAAAACTGTCTGGGTTTTAAAAAGTAGTGAAAAAGTGTGAGTAAAATTCAAACAGAGCGCACTGAATTAATCGCCAAAACGCCACTTATTTCCCCCACAACTTAGGCCTTGCCCATCGTTATTATCGCTATCTGCCCGCTCGGCAAATATTGTTAGTGATTGTGGGCAAGGGCTATTTTAATTGCAAGGCAGTGGCGCACTTCATGGCGCATTTAGCGAATTTTTTCAAACAACAGATCCCAAACACCGTGGCCCAAGCGCTCGCCGCGCTTTTCGAATTTGGTGTTTGGTCGATAGGCAGGTCGGGGCGAAAAAAGGTATTCGCCGGCTTGGTTTGCGTAGCCGGGTGCCTGGCTCATGACTTCCATCATATGGTCGGCATAGTGCTCCCAGTCAGTGGCCAAGTGAAACACTCCGCCCGGTGCCAATTTGCGACACACCTGCGCGGCAAAGGGCGCTTGCACAATACGCCGTTTCTGGTGTTTTTTCTTGTGCCAGGGATCGGGAAAATACAATTGAAATCGCGTCAAGCTATTATCGGCAATACAATCTTCGAGCACATCGTTGGCGTCGGCCATGTAAACACGCAAATTTTTAACGCCAGCGTCGGCGGCGTTATTTAACAATCGCCCAACGCCGGGCGGATGTACTTCAATACCAATAAAGTTTTTTTCCGGCTCGGCCTGTGCCATGGCCAGCAGCGAATCGCCCATGCCAAAACCCACTTCCAATACCAGCGGTGCCTGGCGTCCAAAGGCCGCAGCTACATCGAGCGGGCCGCTAAATAGGCTGAGGCCGTACTGCGCCCACTGGCGTTCGAAGGCATTGCGCTGCGCGGGCGTCATGCGACCCGCGCGAATGACATAGCTGCGAATGGATTTCTTTTTAAATTCCGGTCGTGGAGTAAAGCCGTGTTCATCTTCTACGCCGGGGAGGGGAGTTGCGTCCATAAATCACCGTTCCGGGGCCGGCAGGCGCTGCGCGTAGGCAAGCACTAACAACCAACCCAATATCAAAAATACACCGCCTATCGGCGTAACAGGGCCCAAGTGGCGCGGACCGCCCAATGCCAGGCCGTACAGCGAACCCGCGAACAGTAGGGTGCCCAACAATAACGACCAGACGGCCAAGCGCAATCGGCGCGCCGGATCTGTCAGCAACCGACAGCACAAAGCCACCAGCAGAACACTGTGCAACTGGTGGTAGTGCACCGCGGTTTGCCAGGTGTGTAGCTGGCTCTCGCTAAACAGTGGCTTTAGGGCGTGGGCGCCAAAGGCTCCCAATATCACCGACAGGGCGCCACACAGGGCAGCAACAACCAGCAACTGTTTGGGTGTCATAGTAGGGTTGCTCTGCTCACGCGATTGAAAACTAGGAATTATATAAAAAGAAAGCCGCGACAGGCGCGGCTCCGGGTCAGGCAAAAGTAGGGGCTTAGGCCTCCATCATTGCCTTCACTTTTTTCATGGCATTTTTTTCCAGCTGGCGAATGCGCTCCGCGGAAACACCGTAGACGTCGGCCAAATCGTGCAGCGTGGCCTTGTCTTCATTGAGCCAACGGCGCTGCAGGATATCGCGGCTGCGGTCGTCCAGCTGCTCGAGTGCCAGCTCCAGGCTGTTCACATTGGAGGCTTCCCAGTTCGCGTCCTCCAACTGCTGGGCCGGATCGTAGCGGTGGTCTTCCAAGTAGTTTGCCGGCGCTTGGTAGGCACTTTCATCGTCGTCATCGGCACCGGCGTCAAAGCCGGCATCGTAAGAGGACAGGCGCCCCTCCATTTCGTAAACGTGCTTGACGTCTACATCCAGATCTTTGGCGATGGCTTTTGCTTCTTCGTGCGAGAGCCAGGCCAGCTTCTTTTTGGCGCCGCGCAGGTTAAAGAACAGCTTGCGCTGGGCCTTGGTAGTGGCCACTTTAACGATGCGCCAGTTGCGCAGAATGAATTCGTGAATTTCGGCCTTAATCCAGTGCACGGCAAAGCTCACCAAACGCACGCCGCGCTCGGGGTTAAACCGCTTAACAGCCTTCATCAGGCCCACATTGCCCTCTTGAATGAGGTCGGCCTCGGCCAAGCCGTAGCCGGAATAGGACTTGGCAATGTGCACCACAAAGCGCAGATGGGCCATCACCAAGCGGCGGGCAGCTTCCAGGTTTTCATGGTAGTAGAGGTCTTCGGCCAGCTGTTTTTCTTCTTCAGCAGACAGAATAGAAAACCCATTAACGGCCTGAATGTAGGCATTCAGATTGGCACCGGGGGCCAAAACGCCAATAGGTTGCAGACTTGTACTCATGTATACCTCCAAAAACAACCGCGTGAGTGTAGCACTACCGCTTTTGACTGCCAACCGAGCAAAAAATTCACTCGCCGGCCGCCGTTTTGGGGACTATTGCGGTTTAATGTCGCGCAGGTGGCGGCCAACGGCCAACCACGCGCCTAGCCAGCCTATAATTAGGGCGGTTGTCAGCAAAATCAAGCTATTGCCCAGCCCTAAGCCCAGCAGTTGGAACTGGCTTTGGTAACTGTGGGCCAGTTGGGCGACGGGTTCGGCCACCAACAGCAGCCCCAACTGAGTCAGCAACAGCGCCCATAGGCCGCCGCCCAGGCCATACCAAAGGCCGGTATAGAGAAACGGGCGCCGCACGAAGGCGTCGGTACCACCCACCAGTTTTACCACTAAAATCTCTTCGCGCCGGTTTTCAATGGCCAGTCGCAGGGTGTTGCCAATGGCCAGCAACATGCCCAGCCCCAGCAAGCTCCCCAAACCCAATGCCAGACGCTGGCCCAGGGTCATCACCTGTTGCAGGCGTGTGAGCCACGCCATATCGACACGCACTTCATCCACCACCGGCGCCGCTTGCAATTGTGTACGCAGTTCGGCCAGCGCCTCGGCATCGGTCGACGCCGGCTGCACCATGAGCACCCAGGGCAGAGGATTGTCACTCAGGCCCGACAACAACCCGGCCAGACCCGTTTGCTCGGCGAATTGCTGTAAACCCTGTTCGGGCGACACCTGCTGCAGCTGGTCAATGTCGGGGCGATCTCGCCAGCTGGCCACCAAGGCCGCCACCGCTTGCGGCTGGGTCCCCGGCTTCAGATACACCGACAGCTGATGACTGTGGTGCCAGTGCGCCGACAACTGGCTCACATTGGCTAGCGCTACGTACAACAGGGCCGGCAGCGCCAGGGCAATACCCAGCATTAACATGGTCAGCAGAGATTTAACCGGTACCACCAACAGCCGCTGCAGGCTGTCCTGGGCCGACAGCCAATGGTGTTGCCGCCAGGCCTTGAGGCGATCGCCAGCGCCAGTGGTTTGCACTCGAGCACCAGCGCGCAAGGGTGCTGGGCGCCTTGGCACTGCTATTTTGGCGCCCCTAGTCATGACGCGCTCCCGGCGGCTCATCGGCCAACAGCTCGCCCTCGCGCAACGCCAGTACCCGCTTGCGCTGGCGCCTGAGCAGGGCAATGTCGTGACTGGCAATCAACAGTGTGACTCCCACCTCGTTGAACTGGCGAAACAAGTCCATGATTTCGGCCGATAAATCCGGGTCCAGGTTACCTGTGGGCTCATCGGCCAACAGTATGCGGGGCTTATTGACCACCGCGCGCGCAATGCCCACGCGCTGCTGCTCGCCGCCGGATAGCTCCAGTGGCATGCGCGACTCTTTGTGCAGCAGGCCTACTTTATCGAGCGCGGCGCGCACGCGGCGGCCCACGTCGGAGGGCGAGTAGCCGGCAATGACCAGCGGCAGCGCCACATTGTCAAACACGCTGCGGTCAAACAGCAGCTGGTGATTTTGGAATACCACGCCAATTTGACGCCGGTGGTAGGGGATTTGCCGATCGGGCATGCGATTCAGGTTGGTATTATTGACGAACACCTGGCCTCGGCTGGGTGCCTCCATCGCCATAATCAGCTTTAACAGCGTGCTTTTACCGGCACCCGAGTGACCCGTTAAAAACACCATCTCACCCGCTTTGATTTCGAAGCTCAGCCCCTTAAGGGCCTCGAAGCCATTGCTGTAGCGCTTGGCTACTTGATCGAATCGGATCATTGCGGCGACGGGGCCTCGGCGGCCGGTTCGTCGCCAAACAAGCCATCCACAAAGGGTTTGGCCGCAAAGGGCTGCAGGTCGTCTACCGCTTCGCCGACCCCGATAAAGCGCACCGGCAGCCCGAATTTTTTACTGAGCGCGAAAATAACGCCGCCTTTAGCTGTGCCGTCCAGTTTGGTCAACGCTATGCCCGTCACGCCCGCGGATTTGATAAACGACTGCGCCTGGCTGATGGCGTTCTGACCGGTACCCGCGTCCAGCACTAGCAGCACCTCGTGGGGCGCGCTGACATCCAGCTTGGTCATCACGCGCTTAACCTTGGCCAGCTCTTCCATTAAATTGTCTTTGTTGTGCAGGCGACCTGCTGTGTCGGCGATCACCACGTCGATATCGCGCGACTGCGCCGAGGCAATGGCGTCAAAGATTACCGAGGCACTGTCGGCGCCGGTATGCTGGGCCACCACCGGCACCTGGTTGCGCTCGCCCCACACCTGCAGCTGCTCGACGGCGGCGGCCCGAAAGGTATCGCCCGCCGCCAGCATCACCTTGTGGCCCTCGCCCAGGAGCCGCTTGGCAAGCTTGCCAATAGTGGTGGTTTTGCCGACGCCGTTGACGCCCACCACCAGGATGACATAGGGCTTCTTGCCGGTATCGATAATCAGGGGCTGCTCTACCGGCTCCAGCAGTTGCTCCAGTGACTGGCGCAGTGCCGCCAGTAGCGCCGCTGGGTTGTTCAGGGTTTTGCGCGCCACCTGCTCGGTGAGCGACTCGATGATCTCAGTGGTGGCCTCGATGCCCACATCGGCCACCAACAGCTGCGACTCCAAATCCTCTAACAGCTCTTCGTCAATTTCCTTTCGGCCCAGAAACAAATTGCCCATGCCCTCGGCAAACTGACTGCGCGTGCGGCTTAAACCCGCCTTAATACGCGCCAAAAAGCCGGACTTGGCGGCCGGTTCGGGCGTGGGCGGTACGCCGGTTTCAACCTGTTCTTCGGGGTTGGACGCTGGGTCCTTTTTCTTAAACAACTTTGAAAACATCGGGATTCACTGCTCAACAGGCGTTAAAATGCCCGGCCAATGGGGCCGGGCGGGCAATTCAGAAGGCCGCTATCCTACCACTCCTGATGACTTTTGAGTTGAACACTGCATGAAAAAGCGCCAGAAACGCGCGCCAGACACCGGCGGCCAGTTGCGTATCATCGGCGGCCAGTGGCGCGGTCGCAAACTGCAATTTCCAGCGCGCGAGGGCCTGCGCCCCACCGGCGACCGCATCCGGGAGACGCTGTTTAACTGGCTGCAGGGCGAGCTGCCGGACGCCCGCTGCCTGGACCTGTTCGCCGGCGCCGGCGCGCTGGGCCTGGAGGCCTTGTCGCGCGGCGCGGCACATTGCACACTGATCGAAAAAGACGCCCTCGCCGCCCAGCAGTTGCGCGCCAATATAGCGCTATTACAGGCCCAGAACGGCGTGGTAGAGCAGGCCGATGCGCTGGCCTGGCTGACCCAATATCGAGGCCCGGCATTCGACCTGGTGTTTATCGACCCGCCCTTTGCCGTCGACCTGTGGCAGGCCACTTTTGCCCTGCTGGAACAGCGGACACTGCTATCGTCTTCGAGTTGGATCTATGTGGAAAGCCCCGCCCAATTGGCACCGCCCGCGCCGGCAAACTGGCAAAGCCACCGAGAGAAAATTGCCGGTGAGGTGTGCTACCGTTTATACCGTCGCCTATGACATCCGCGCGCAACTTGCTACTATCCGCTTCGCCCGCTCATTCAAACAGGTATTTTAATGCGTACTGTCGTCTACCCAGGCACCTTTGATCCGCTCACTAACGGTCACATCGACTTGGTAGAACGCGCTTGCCGCCTGTTCGACAAAGTGATCATCGCCATTGCTGCCAGCACTAAAAAGAACCCGCTATTTACACTGGAAGAGCGGGTGGCCCTGGCCGAACAGGTACTCGGGCACCTGCCCAATATCGAAATTTGCGGCTTTGATATATTGCTGGCGGATTTGGTTAAGCAGAAGAACGCCCAGGGCGTTTTGCGCGGCCTGCGCGCGGTATCGGACTTCGAGTACGAATTTCAACTTGCCAACATGAACCGGGCCCTGGCGCCAGAAATGGAAAGCCTGTTTTTAACGCCGTCCGAGCACCTGTCCTACATTTCCTCGTCACTGGTGCGCGAGATCGCCTCGCTCGGTGGCGATGTCAGCAAGTTCGTGCATCCGCTAGTGCAAGATGCCCTGAATAAACGCTACAAAAAGCGCCAGAGCTAAACCTGGCGCTTGCTAGGTTACTGTTCGACGTCGTGCTGGTAGCCATTTGAGGTGCAACCCAGGCAGCGAACGAAGGTGGTTTCACCTGGGCCCACCACGAGCGTTTCCGCAGACTGCTTGACGTTGCCGCCAGCGGCCGAGAAGGGAAGCGCCACCACAAAGGCGGCAGCACCCAGCACCGTCACCCCTAACATCACTGGGCGCACAATGACCAGATCTAGCGCCATCGCAGCGGCCGTGGGGGATTCCATTTCGGCGTCTTTCGCCAGCGCAACACTCGAAAGTGCCAGACAGGTAGTCAAAGCGACGGCCTTCACACTCAATTTTTTCAGGTTCACTGCGTGTCTCCTTAGTTGTAGTCCTTCTCGCCTGCCACTTAACTGCTCGAACCAGAACGGGAATAGCAAATATTACCGGTATCAGCCAAGTAGCTAATTACCGATAAATATAAATTGATCAGTAGCTTAGCGCTGAATGCTAAAGTTCAGTGTAGCTATCGTTGGCACTGGGCACAATATACCGTGGCTCGATTGTTGACGCGAACTTCTTTCAGCGGGCTGTGACAGATTCGACAGGGAAGCCCACCGCGACCGTACACATACAGCTGTTGCTTGAAATAGCCAGGCTTGCCATCGCCGCCCACAAAGTCTTTCAGCGTCGTGCCGCCCTGTTCGATCGCCGCCGCCAGTACCGCTTTTATCTGCTGTACCAGCACCGCCGCCTTGCGCCGAGTCAGACTGCCCGCCGCCGATCGCGGCCGCAGGCCCGCCAGAAACAGCGCTTCATTAGCATAGATATTGCCCACGCCCACCACCAGCTGGCTATCCATAATAAAGTTCTTCAGGTTTTGTTTGCGGCCTCGGGCGCGGCTGAACAAGTAATCCGCATCAAAGGCATCCGAGAGCGGCTCGGGGCCCAGATGAGCCAGCAGTTTGTGAGTGCTTACATCGCCCTCAACCCATAGCCAGCAACCGAAGCGGCGAGGATCTGTGTAGCGCAGCAACCATTTATCAAAGCGGAGGTCCACATGGTCGTGATAACCGGGCGGCTCGTCGGGCGCCACCAAGCGCAGACTGCCCGACATGCCAAGGTGCACCAGTATGTGACCGTTTGCCAGCGCCAACAGCAGGTATTTACCGCGCCGCTGCACGGCGTGCAACCGCTGGCCCTGCACCAGTTCGGCCAAGGTTTCGGGTACCGGCCAACGCAATCTAGGATTGCGCACGGTTAACCCCGTAATCACCTTACCCTCTAGGTGCGGCGCAATGCCGCGCCGACTGGTTTCAACCTCCGGTAATTCAGGCATTGATTAACCGCCTTTAGGGTTTGAGCGCGGTGTCAGCCCCACCACTTCTATGGACAGGCCCTCGGGCGACGCGTGATAGCGCCACTGTAAATTGAAGTCCAGCAGGTGCATGCCGTAAACACGCTCGGGCTCCGGCTGCTGGTAAGCAGGTCGGGGGTCTTGCGCCAATACCTCGCGAATCAATTGCGCCACAGCGGAATCGATAGCCAGGTGTGCCGGGATGGCCACCGGCACAGCGGCAGGTGCCGCTGGTGCCAGCCGATTGTGGGCGTCCGCCACCGCATCTACATAGGGCAGATAGGGCTTGATGTCGACCACCGGCGTGCCGTCCACCAAATCCACCCCAGACAGCCAAAGGCGCACCGCGCCCGCGTCTGCTTCGATGCGTTCGAGGCGCACCACCGACAGCCCCAAAGCGTTGGGCCGCACCGGCGAGCGACTGGCAAATACGCCCACCCGCTGATTGCCCCCCAGGCGCGGGGGCCGCACCTTGGGACTCTTCGACAGCGGACTCTGGTGAAAGATAAACTGCAGCCAGACATGGCTAACCTGCTCTAGACCCTGCACCGCGTCCGGTTGATTATAGGGTGGTAGCAGCTCCAGGCACGCCAACGCCGAGGGCGCCAGCGCCGGTTGGCGGGGCACGCCAAACTTCTCCTTAAAACAGGAGTGCACTATGCCAATTGGGTGTAGCTGGTAGGGCGCGTGGGTCACAGAGGGGGGGCACCCATAAAAAAGCCCGGCTTAACCGGGCTTTTTTGAGTGCACAGATCAATTACTTGATCTTGCCTTCTTTGTAGACAACATGCTTGCGAACAACGGGATCGTATTTTTTGATCTCCATTTTCTCTGGCATGGTGCGCTTGTTTTTGTCGGTAGTGTAGAAATGACCAGTACCGGCACTTGAGTTCAAACGAATCAGATCACGCATGGTTATAGCTCCCGCTGAAAATTAAACCGCTTCGCCGCGCGCGCGCAGATCGGTCAGCACCTGCTCGATGCCGCGCTTGTCAATGATGCGCATGCCCTTGGCAGATACGCGCAGCTTAACAAAGCGCTTTTCTGACTCAACCCAAAAACGGTGAGAGTGAAGATTTGGCAAAAAACGACGCTTGGTGTGGTTTTTCGCGTGAGAAACATTGTTACCAGTTATCGGACGCTTACCCGTAACCTGACATACCTTAGACATCGTGTTGCCTCGTACTAAATCGATCCCTGGCCAACAAAATGACACAGAGGTTGCAAGAAATCTGTTAAATCCGGGCTCCCCCGGCGGGCGCCTACGGGTGCCCCAGCTCAAAGAGCCGCGTTTTATACCAGAAAGGCCTTGGCCAATCAAGCATTTCCTGAAAACACGCGGTCGCCGTTAAGGGCCATGGCAGGCTTGGCTGACAGTCGTTATCATTGGCGCACTGAAACCTTACCCACGGGTTGCTGCACAGGCAGAGGGCGCCGCGCCCACCGCGCAGCGAACCAGATCTCCTGGCCGCGGTCTATAGCGCAGGCCCCCGATAGAGTCAGACAATGAAAATTTTGATGGTCACCACCGATTTCCCGCCGACCGTCGGCGGGATTTCGGCCCATGTATTTGAGTTGGCCAAGGCCATGGTGCAGGCCGGCCACCAGGTAGCAGTGCTGTCGCGCCGGCACGCAAACACTGAGCCGGCGCGCGAAACACTGGCTGGGATTCAGGTATTTCGCATGACCTACTGGCCGCCCGGCCTGTTTTACGGGTTACAGATTCGCCGCCAGGTCAAAGCCCTGCTGCCAGAATTGCAACCCGACATTGTCCATATCCACGCCATGCGGCCACTGGAGTGGTACAACATTACCACCGTACCTCTTGCTTACACCAACCACACCTCTGGCTATTTGAAGCGCCTGCGCAAAGGTGGCGCGCGCAGGATGTGGCAACTCAAACGACTATTCGCCAAACCCCAGCTGTTTTTGGCGCCGAGTCGCGAGCTGCTGGAAACGCCTTTCGCGGTCGCCGGTAAAAAATTGTTTATACCCAATGGGGTCGACGCCCAGCGCTACCAACGCAATCTGCCGGTGCGCGCGCAACTGCGGCGCGAGTTGGGTATTGCCGACGATGAGCGACTGTGTGTCATTACTCGCCGCCTGGTTTGGAAAAACGGCGTTATCTTCCTGGCCCAGGCCAGCCAATACGTGACCGACCCGAAGGTGAAATTTTTAGTCATTGGCGACGGCCCCGAGCGCGAGGTCGTAGAGACCACCTTTAAGCAGCACTGTGGCGACCGGGTGACTTTCGTAGGTAGCAAATTGCACGACGACATCATCCAGTATTACAGCGCCGCCGACTTCTCTGTATTGCCGTCTATTATGGAAGCCACCAGCATCAGCGGGCTTGAGGCCATGGCGGCCTCGCTGCCTTTAGTGGGCACGCGCGTGGGTGGTATACCCGACCTAATAGTAGAAGGCGAAACCGGCTACTTGTGCGAAGACCAAAATCCCGAGGCACTGGGCGCGGCGCTCAACAAGTTATTGGCCGCCGACCTAACCGCCATGGGTCGCGCCGCCAATCAGCGCGCAATTGAACAATTCGACTGGACACAAATTGCCCAGCAAACCGTAGCCGCCTACGAGTCAGCCCTATGAAAAAAGTGATGCTTATTTTTGGCACCCGACCGGAAGCTATCAAAATGGCGCCGCTGGTACACGAGCTGAAGAGCCGGCCCGACCAATTTGAAACCACGCTATGTGTGACCGCGCAGCACCGCGAGTTTCTCGACCAAACCCTGGCTACGTTCGGCTTGCAACCAGATTTCGATCTGGACATCATGCGCCCTGGGCAGGATCTGTACGACATTACTCACAAAGTGATGGCTGGCCTGCGGGATACCTTTAACCGCTATCGCCCCGACCTGGTGCTCGTGCACGGCGATACCACCACATCGTTTGCCGCCGCACTTGCAGCATTCTACCAACAAATTCCCATTGGCCATGTGGAAGCCGGGCTCCGCTCGCACAACCTGTATTCTCCGTTTCCCGAAGAGGCCAACCGCCAGTTAACTTCGAAGCTGGCCGACTGGCATTTTTCACCCACTGAAGCCAACCGCCAGGCATTACTCGAGGAAAATATTGCCTCAGAGCGCATTTTGGTCACGGGCAATACGGGTATCGATGCGCTATTTTATATTCTCGACAAGCTGCAGCGGCAGGGCGATTACAGCGATCGCATTCGGCAGAGTATTGCCACTGCCGGCTATGCACCCGCGGTACTTGCTCAGCGAAAAATAGTGCTGGTTACCGGCCATCGACGCGAAAATTTTGGCCAGGGATTTATCAATATTTGCAATGCGCTTAAAAAATTAGCGGTGCAGCACCGGGAACTCGATATCGTTTACCCCGTTCACTTAAACCCCAATGTAAAGGGCCCGGTGCACGCGCAATTGGACGGGTTGAATAACATCTATTTGATCGAACCGCTCGCCTACGAGCCGTTTATATTGCTGATGAAGCACGCGCACCTAATCCTGACCGACAGCGGCGGCATTCAAGAAGAGGCGCCCGCATTGGATATTCCCACATTGGTAATGCGCGAAAATACCGAGCGGGCCGAGGCCATTACGGCAGGCACAGTCAGGTTGGTAGGCACAGATTGCGAAACAATTTTTAATGCAGCACACACGCTACTGACCTCCGACAGTGATTACAACGCCATGCGCCAAGCCACCAATCCCTTCGGCGACGGCAAGGCCTCGGCACGCATCGCGGATTTTTTGGCACGCTAGCGAAAGACTATTCGATGACCTCCACTTGGCACGACTACAACGTCATAGCACGCGGCGCCAATCGCATTTGTGTAGCGCACTCAAAAGACCCCGCGCTGTGTATCAAATTCGATTTAGACGCACGGCAGGCAAAGGGCGGACTGGCGAATACCCTGCGCCGCCGTTGGGCGCACTGGCTGCCAGCAAACTCTTTTGCCGAGCAGGAGTTGCGCCAATTTCAAGCACTCAAGCGGCGGGTAGGCCCGGCTGTCACCCAGTTTTTTGCCGAGCCACTAGAAGTTATCGAATCCGATCAAGGCAAGGGCCTGGTGTGTCGCCGAGTGCTCAATAGCGATGCCACACCCGCTCAGCCAATCCACTATTATTACGCCCACGAAAACACTCTCGCACTTTCGGAGATGGTTCAGGCCATTGAGCGCTTTGGCGATTTTCTGAGGCGTTACGATGTTCCCCTGTTTGATCTGAATGCTGGCAATCTCTTGGTACAGCAAACCAACAGTGGGCTACAGATGGTGTGCGTCGATATTAAGAGTCTGGGAAAGAGCAAAGAAATTATTCCACTTTCCACGTGGTTTAAACCACTGCGCCAGCAAAAAATTTCGCGCCGCATCGAGCGCCTAATTGCCGCCGTGCGCAGCCGGAAAATAGAGCGAACACAATAAACCATGAAACCACTCAAAATTTTGCATTGTGCAAACTTTAGCGAATTGAAAAATGCCGCTGTGTTTTACGCTATCGATCACAAGCTGTCGCACGGGCTGATTCGGGGTGGCCATTTTGTCTACAATTTTAGCTACCGCGATATTGCCAAAACCGAACGCAAGCTGTTTTCCAAAAGCAGCGGTCGCAGCGCCATGCTCAAACGATTGAGTCAAAGCATCGCGAATTTTCAGCCAGATCTTTTACTCTTGGGCCATTCAGAACTTATCACAGCGCAGGATCTGGCTCACCTCAGATCGAGCTTTCCCAATATTAAAGTGGGCATGTGGTGGGTGGATTGGATTCACAATTTAAAGCCGCACCTCGAAAAACTGACGCACGTCGACCATTTTTTTATGACCACCAATCCCAGCGAACTCGCACCGCTGGGACTACCGGACAGCACCCTGGCCAAATGTTCTTATATGCCCAACGTGTGCGACAGTGCCATCGACCGCTACCGAGCCTTTGACGCTGAACGCTACCGTTACGATATCGTATTTGTAGGTCGCTATGACGCCGAAAGGGCGCCGCTGATTGAGCACCTTACGCGCAACTACAGTCAATTTAAACTGGGTATTTTTGGTCAAACCCGCGAGTCGCTGGTTTTCGGCGACGCCTTTTACCAAGTGCTGGCCAATGCCCGTATCGCGCTCAATTATAGCCGCGATAATTCCTTTAGCCTGTATAGCAGCGACCGATTAATTCAGCCCGTGGCCAACGGCGTGCTGACCTTGTCGGCCCACTTCCCGGACATAGAACAATTGTTTACAGCCAAACAAATACCCACATTCACCGATTTTCAGTCGCTGGATCAATTGCTAGTACATTATCTCAATGACGATGCAGACCGACGAGCCACCGCTAGGGCAGCCCATCAACACGCGCATACTCACTATGAAGCAACCACTGTCGCCCGGTCTATGCTCGCGACACTTTTTCCGGAGCACTGACGTTGAACCGTTTTATTGCTTTTAGCGTAGGCCTTTGGGTTTTTTCGATTCCCTTTAAGAATGCGCTGTTTGAACTGTCGTCTGCGTGGCTTATAGGCATTACAGCGCTCATCGTGATTGCCAATCGCGCCCGGCATAAAACCAAAGACATCCCCAAGCTGCCGCCGCTGCTGGCGATCAGTTTTGTATCAATCGCCGGCGCGCTGCTGCTGGCAAATTACTTGGGTCGCCAGACAAGCGTGGGCTATTGGATCAGCGCCCATTTTCTGGTGCGCTATGGCGGCGCCTTTGCGTGTATTTACTACCTCTACTTCCAAGGCTATTTGACCACGCGGGCCATATACAACGCCATTATCTTTAGCTTACTTGCGCAGGCATGCTTAGGATTACTGCAGTTTTTTACGCACTTCGACTATGTGCGCAACAAGCCACTGCTTTATGGCGAACGCCTCTATGGCGGCACCTTCAATCCCAACCCCTATGGTTTCTTAATGGCCATTGGTGCCTCGCTTTGTAGCTGGCGCCTGTTCCAGCGCTTGCACGGCCATTGGAGTAAAACGTGTTTTTATCTGGTGTTGCTGGCATTGTTCATGACCACGCTGCTCCTGTCGGGCTCGCGCTCATCCTGGATTATGTACGTGGTATTTCTGGCCATTATTGGCTTCGCCAGCAGCCATATGAGGGCCATCTACATAGCCGCAACACTGTCACTGTGCACGCTCACGACCGCGAGTCTTTACTGGCTGTTTCCCAGTGTGCAGCAGGTCATAGAGCGCGCGTTTTTAATGGATACCTCCAATCGACTGCAAATTTGGCAAACCACCTGGTCTTTTATTCTAGAACAACCCTGGTTCGGCTACGGCGCAGGTAATTTCAGCGAGCTGACAAAAATGGTTTTCACCTCGGTGCACAATAGCGTATTGGAGGTATTGCTGTTCACGGGTGTTACGGGGCTAGTGGGATTTTCTGCCCTTTGCTACACCTTGTTAGCGCTGGCCAAACAATCCCAATCGCCCGGGCTGTTTGCCATGGTGCTTGCCGTATTGTGTGCCTCGCTATTTGACCACAGCGTGATCGACAGCAAAATATTTTTAACCACCAGCGCACTGTTGGCGGCGCTGACGGCCATCGCCTGGGCGGAGCGCCAACGCGTATTAACGGAGCAGCGCCCGTGAAACCCTTAACTGTCATTCAAGTATTGCCGGAACTCAATAGTGGTGGTGTGGAGCGCGGCACGCTGGAAATTGCACAGGCACTGGTAGCCGAGGGTCACCGTTCCTTGGTGATATCGGCCGGCGGCCGGTTGGTACCGCAGCTGGAAGCAGAGGGCAGCCAGCACTTAATGCTGCCCGTGCACAGAAAAAGTCTGCGCGCGCTCTGGCAGATTCACCAGCTGCGAGCGGTCTTTTTGCGCGAGCAACCCGACATCGTCCACTGGCGCTCGCGACTGCCCGCCTGGCTGTGCAAGCTTGCCATTGCCACACTGCCCGCACACAAACGGCCCAAAACCGTCAGTACCGTACACGGCCTTTACTCCGTCAGCCGCTACAGCAAAGTGATGGCGCGCGCAGACGCTGTGATCGCCGTATCAGATACAGTGATGTCCTATATTCAAACCCACTACCCAGACTGCTACGGCCCGCACTGTGAGCGCATTTACCGCGGCATTGCACCCGAGCGGTTTCCCGCGAGTTTTCAGCCCTCGGCGGATTGGTTACAGGCTTGGCGTGCGCAATACCCTGCGCTGGAGGGCAAAAAAGTACTTTGCTTGCCGGGACGTATCACACGGCTAAAGGGCCATCGAGAATTTATCCAGTTGATCAGGCAGCTGCGCGCACAGGGTTTTGATGTTGTGGGATTGATTGTGGGCGATCCAGATCCCCGTCGACTGGCCTACCTGCGCGAAGTGCAGGCGCTGGTCACCCAATTGGGTCTTGCAGAGACAGTGCTGTTTGTTGGGCACCGGAGCGACATCCGGGAAATTTATGCGGTCTCGGATATTATTTTTTCGCTGTCCACGAAACCTGAATCTTTTGGTCGAACAGTGCTCGAACCCCTCGCCATGGGCCGACCAGTGATTGGCTACGACCACGGCGGCGTAGGCGAGATTCTGACCACACTCTATCCAGTGGGTAAAGTGCCGCGCCTGGACGGTGCGGCACTAGTGCAAAAAACAGCGGCCTTGTTAGCAGAGCCGCAACGGCCCCTAGCGGATAACCCCTTTCTGCTAGACACCATGAAACAGAAAACATTGGCACTCTACCGGCGTCTAGCTAGCCGTTAAAAAATCGCGCCACTAGCCAGCGCGCCGCCCGGTCGGCCTCCCACAGAGGCGCCGCCTCCGCGGGGCTGGCCGGCTCACCAAAACGCTGCAGCTGGCCGGTTTCCACCAGCTCCTGAATGCCTCTGACCACGCGTCCACGCCCGCACGGCTGCAAATTTAAGATACCCGTAGGCACGCCACTGGTGAGCGCCTCATAGACCATGGACACACTGTCTGGACTAACCCAAATGCGACCGCTGGATACCAATTGGGTCGGTAGCCACGCGGCATTTGTGGCGCTGTGCGGCACGGTTGTCAGGTTAGGCAGACCCAGCGCTGCCAAGGCCGGAAGCAAGTCCTCGGGTGTGCGGCGCGAATCGGCCACCGTCCACTGCCAGTCGGGCGCCTGCGCGCACAATTGTGCGACTTGGGCGATAACGCCATTGGTGTCCCACTGGAAATGCTGTGAGGGCCCGCCTATTAACACCAGACCCGTCCGCGTGTCGGTTACCTGGGCGACCGGGGTGATCGCATTGAGCACCCCGCGGGTGACCAACACATTGGTGCGCGAGGGCGGGCGATCGTGCGCCGGTACCAGTGC
>NZ_JBTUOC010000066.1:0-6229 GCF_058345725.1 Simiduia sp.
CTGCGCGCCATCATGGAAGCGGCCGATAAAACCGACTCGCCCGTGATCGTGCAGGCCTCTGCCGGTGCGCGCAAATACGCCGGTGCGCCCTTCCTGCGCCACCTGATTTTGGCGGCTATCGAAGAATTCCCGCACATTCCCGTGTGTATGCACCAGGATCACGGCACCAGCCCGGCGGTGTGCCAGCGCTCCATTCAGTTGGGTTTTTCCTCCGTGATGATGGATGGCTCACTGCAGGAAGACGGCAAAACCCCTGCCGATTACGACTACAACGTGCGCGTGACTCAAGAAGCCGTGGCCATGGCCCACGCCTGTGGCGTATCGGTAGAGGGCGAGCTGGGCTGCCTGGGTTCTCTGGAAACCGGTGAAGCCGGCGAAGAGGACGGCATTGGCGCCGAGGGCAAACTGACCCACGATCAAATGCTCACCGACCCCGAAGAAGCCGCCGACTTCGTGCGCAAAACCAAAGTCGACGCCCTGGCCATCGCCTGCGGCACCTCCCATGGCGCCTATAAATTCACCCGTCCACCAACCGGTGACATCCTGGCCATCGATCGCATTAAAGCGATTCACGCGCGCATTCCCAACACCCACCTGGTGATGCACGGTTCATCCTCTGTGCCGCAAGAGTGGTTAAAGGTGATCAACGAATTTGGCGGCGACATTCCAGAAACTTACGGTGTGCCCGTCGAGCAAATTTGCGAGGGCATCAAGTACGGCGTGCGCAAGGTCAATATCGATACCGACCTGCGCCTGTCGTCCACCGGTGCTGTGCGTCGCTTCCTGGCAGAGAATCCACGCGAGTTTGACCCGCGCAAATTTCTGGCCAAAACCACAGAAGCCATGCGCGACATTTGCATTGCCCGCTACGAAGCCTTTGGCACCGCCGGTCAGGCCAGCAAAATCAAAGCGCTGAGCTTAGAGGCCATGTACAAGCGCTACGAAAACGGCAGCTTAGACCCCAAAGTTAACTGAGTGAGCACAACGGCAGCGCCTGACCGCGCTGCCGTTTTATTATGAGTAAACTGTTAACCGCCATTCAAACGCTGCATCAACAGTGGCAACCCCTAAGTGCCGATCCCTCGGTCTCCAGCCACTGGCAAAACCACCACGCTTTTCAAACCTATCTGCAATTTTACGGTCTGGATCGGTTTACCAAAATCAACCCCAAGCTGCGGCATGGCTTTGGCTATTTGGATGTGAGCACGCAGAAAATTGCCGCCCACTATTGGTTACCTGAACAGCCCAAGGCGTTGTTGATTGTGCTGCACGGCTACTACGATCACGTGGGGCTTTACGGTCACGCAATTGAATTTGGTTTGCAACAGGGCTACGCGGTGATGGCCTTTGACCTGCCAGGCCACGGCTTATCGGATGGCCCGCGCGCCAGTATCGATGACTTTAGCCAGTACACCGCGGCATTGGCGGCAGTGTTTGATTTTTCCGCAGAACTACCCGTTAACGGCCCTACGCTGGCGCTGGCGCAAAGTACTGGGTGCTCGGTGTTGCTTAAATACCAGCTTGATATGCAAGCCCAAGTAGAAGATGCCGACATACTCGATGGGCAGGTGTTGCTCGCACCGTTAGTGCGGCCCCACGGTTGGCAGCTGAGTCGCATTGCCCACTTTTTTCTGCGTCATTTCATTAGAAGTTTACCGCGGGTATTCACCGACAACTCACACGACGCCGACTTTCTGACATTTTTAAAAAGCGACCCCTTGCAACCCACGCATTTATCAGTGCGCTGGGTAACCGCCATGAAAATGTGGCTGCATCAATTCTGGCGCTGCAAGCCACTTACTGTACCCACGCTGATTGTGCAGGGCCGCGAAGATACCACCGTAGATTGGCGCTTCAATATACCGGTACTCACCGCGCGCCTGCCCAACCACCAGCTTTATTGGGTAGAACATGCCCGACACCAATTGATCAACGAGCGCGAAGATATTCGCACAGATTTTTTAACTCAGGCCGCGCACTTCTTTGACAGTGTGTGCCAACCCAATCCCGAGCAAGTCCTACAGAGCAAGCGGGTGGGATAAACCCTTTTGAGTTAGTTCAGTGAAATGACTCGGCTTAGTGGTCAGTGAGCGCTTTATCCGTTTGGTTAAGCGAGCGCGCGTCTCTTAAGTGCCCCTTTCGTTTTATTGGTCGATGCCCACAATGAATCGCGCATGCTACTTATCCGTTGCATGCCTAGGCGTGCGCTAGGACCTAACGGGATGACTATAGGTAGAGCGGGTCTACAAAAGGGTGATAGAGCGCTGGCGCGCGATGCCAAAACCTGCTGGGAATTAGTTTAATTGCCGGGCAGGCTGCTTTCCTCGCGAGCGATTGTACGGCGGTGCTACTGTCACAAAGCCGGTCGCCTGGAGCCTTGGCGAGACTAGGGCACACAAATGAATCGACGAGCTGTCAAAATTTTCTTCGCTAGGTAGTCCGACGCATAGCCAGACTGCGGTATTTACATTAGATTATGCGACGCAAACCCGCCGCAGGGCAGCTCGACAGCTTCCTCCATTCGCGCCGACGGTGGGTTGTGCACCTAAATGATGATTCCCTAACTCGTTAGCAAATTTAAGGTGGTTTGTATGCGCGTCTCTTTTTGGTGTGTCGTGTTTTTTGCCGCCTTACTGGCGGCCTGTTCCGAGCGAAACCTCGATCAAGTAACGCCGGCGACCGAGGTTGGCGGTACATCTAAACACTTGCCGGTTGCTGAGGATGAAGGTCAACCAGTCGCGCAGGATGTAGCTCAGGATTGCCCGGGGTTTGAAGCACTGTTTGCCATGTTGCCGGCAGAGCTGGAAGGTGAGCCAGTCAGCGAACACTATGTGACCTGCGATGCGGTGTCGCCAACGGCGGCAGTGACTTTTGACAGCGTAGACGGAGAAACTTTCTGGACCTTCTCGGTAACCGCACGGGACCCCAACTTCCCCGGCGCAATACCCCGTTGGGATCTGCCCCATGCTACCGACGCACAAAAGGCGTATCTGAAAGAGGGGTTGGAATCAGTTAAGTCGGGAGAGGCGTTGATGTTCGAGATTTGCGTCAATAACCAAACCTTGCAGGGGCTGCCCGAGTGGCATAAAACGCACCAGTTCTCGGTTGGCCACTACGATATCTGTGTCGGCAATGATGCCAATCCAGCAGAAGACGGCTATTGGATCGGCCGCTCAGTACTACCGGAATATATGTATACCGTAAAAATAAAAGGCCAGAAGGCCTTGCAATTCGGTAATGCAAAAGCGGCGTCTGACTATATCGGCTTGATGTTTACCCAATTTAAATCGTAATTCCTTTGCTCCATGTAAACCGCACTGGCGGTACTGGCCTGTTGAGTGCTGGCCGCCAGTTTAAGGTGTTCTCCTTTTTGCGGGCTACCAAAAGGCCCCTCGCGAGAACACACTCTGGAAAGTAAATTGGCTGCATGTTCGTACAGTATATTAAGTTTTGGTGAGATATTGCCAAAAATATTGTTCCATCAGGTCTCATATTTGTTCTAGCAAAAATAAAATCTAGAAAAAACAAGAGCTTCCAGAAGTTACTGGCATACATATGAGAACTCGCATCCCGCATACCAAGCGCGCACACTTTCCTTTTTACGTGCTAATATCCACCAAAATAATCGTTTTAAATCAAAAAGTTAAAGTACGTTGATTTAAGCGCCACCGGCATACTGTGCCGGCACACTAATAAAATGTTATGCAAAAAGATGGCAGAGTAAGAAGAAATGATTTTACTTAGTGAAGATGGAAAGACTCTTGTCAAGATCGATTCATGGGAAGATGTAATAGAGCGCCCCGGATACACCGAAAAAGTAAACCCTGATGAGGTTACTTTAAAGCAAATAATCGGTAGATATCACATAGATCCTAAGCAGCCTTGTGGAATCGCGAGCTGTGGCACTGCCCACAATATGGGATATCTCGTGGTCTGTGAGGGAGGCATTGAAACAAATATCGGAAATAAATGTGGAAAAAGGATATTTGGGGTAGATTTTCAGACACTAGAGAAAACGTTCACACGTGACACAAATGCCCAAAGATACAGGGAGAACATTGTAAGAACTAAGAATCAGCTAGATCCAATTGAAAGAAAAGCAGAATTTCTCTGGAGTAGCGAAAGACAAGGGGCCTGGTGCGTAGAGCAGGTGGGGTGGCACGCAACCAAAGGCTTTGAGCAAGAAACACTCAATCGCCTTCATGATAGAGCTAGACGAAATGATGCGGAAATTAAAAAATCTGTCGCGCTAACGAAAGCTGAAAAAGAAGCCGCTAGGGGTGCTGGAAAGTTTGCAACTTTTCGTGAAGAAAATGTTGCCAGAATAAATGGCCTCTCAGCAGTGAAGGATTACAAAAAATTGAAATCGTTGTTGACAGTTACTCTTGGCGAAGAAGTTATTAAGTTTAAATCCCTGAATGAGGATGAGCTTTCATTTGAGAAGCTCAAACGCTGGAATAATTGGTCTAATACATTAGACAAAAAGATTAAGCAGGCTGAGGATATAATTGCTGAATGTCATAGGTTCCTATTAATGGACAACATTCAAACTATTCGGAACTATAAGCGTATTCTATAGCCATGCATAACAAGGCCAACCACAATCGCCCAATGCAAAAATGCGCATTGGGCTGGACCTCGCTGTCGCTCGGCCTGTGTTGGCGGCGTTATATTTAAGGAGAGAAAGTGCCAACAACGTGGATAGAAATAGTAGATACAACAGTTAAAATTGGCTTAGGTGCAATTATTAGTGGTACGTCTGCTTACATGTTGGCACGTCATAATCACTCGAAATCGATTGAAAAGGAGTATCTTCTCAAGCACAGAGACGTTATGGAATCCGTCACGCTAGATATTGAAGAAATGACCCATGCATTATTAAAGTATTGGTCATTCACATTAGACTGGGCCAGGAATAAAGAGAAAGGCATAAAAAATTCAGGAGAAAAATCTGATCAAATACGAGGTTTGCGTTCAGAAGTATTCTCTTTGTTTAAAGGCTTATCAAGTGCAGAAGGCCGCTTGCTGCTTCTGGGTTGTAAAGAGCAACAGCAGTGCTTAAGAGAATATGGTGAAAAAATATCCGAGTTCTATCGGTATGCTTCACGAAACAATGACGAAATGGAATGTGCTTCTCTAGAGGAGTGGCGAGTTAAATTACTTGCAAGTCGTGAAAGTCTATACGCATCACTCAGTAAAGCTTACAAGAATGCAAAAATATAACAATTCGATCAAACACCGTTCCGGCCTACGGCCTCCACTGGACGCTCAAAGCTCCGCTCGCTTGTGCATTTGCTTCGCAAGTTTTCGCACAAACCAGCTCCACTTTGTGCGCCGTTTAGCTATGCGTTATTGAGCCTTACTTAATTTAGGTATTGGAAAGAAAGGATTATATTCAATTGCGTGCCATTTTTCGGCGCGCCGGCATTAGGGAATATGCTGGTATCAGCATCGTAGTTTCGTTCTCATTGCCAATACGCAGGCTCTGTAGCCGGGTCTTGCGGCACTCCGCATTGTGGTGTGCCACTAAGTAAATACAAGGCTGGGGCAAGTACGGTATTCTTGCCCCATTGGTGGCCATAAGGTGCTCAACCTACTCTGTAGGTTGGTCAGACCAACCGGCCAATAACAAGCAAAACCAACCGACGCGCAAAAAGCGCGCGCGGTTGTTTCGGGCGTTATATGCCATGAGTGATTCTAATATTTATCGTAAGCTCGAAGAATTGAGAGCTCGCTTTGATGGCATAGCTATCGAAGACATAGAGCAAGAACTTGGACGTGTGCAGTTTGGGTCAATAAAAATTGACGGAATGGTATATCAGTCATCTACATGGCTTGACCAAGTTGGAGATGACAAGTTACTAATCTTTGAGCTGCATCAGTCAGGTCTCTTGGTAAGCAAAAGCTATTGTATTGGAATCAAATATTCCTATGGTGGCAATGCAGTTCATATAACTAATGAACAACTTTGGGAAATAGGTATTCCATAGATGGAAGCGTATAACAAGTTACTTAATTTCGTTCCGGCCACAAACAGCGTGGCCTCCACGGGACTGCCTACGCTGCGCTGCGTCAGCCCATTAGTAAAGCGTTGAGGCTGTAGAAAATCTCCCAAAAAACGCCGTTTTTTGATAGAATTCGGCATCGCTAAAGGGAATTCAGCCATGCCAAACTTCAAGAAGTATTCCTACGATCAAACCGCGATGGTTGTGGTCAACTTCAAAGATCA